>NZ_JBPBBA010000061.1:0-13753 GCF_050896395.1 Nioella aestuarii
CATATTGGCTGCGATGAACCAGAAAACCTCCGTTACGAAAACCTCAAATCTGTCCCATAGGCGCTGACGTCAGACAAGGCTGCACTCACCTCTCCATCCGGGCACTCAGCCGTGTCATCCTGCGCGGCGCAAGCATGCCCGGTCTGAGCGCTGTCCTGACACGGGTTTTTCTGGGCGTGCAGGTCCGATGCTCCCATTCCCAGGGTCAGGATGACCACCAAGGTCAGGATTTGTGTAACAGGCATCCGCTGCATGTGAGGTCCAACTCAGGGTTCGTGTGATCGCCTATATACGGGCCGGACTTGCAGTGTCCGTCAAAGCCCCAACCGGCGCATTGACGTGCATCAAAGCGCAGCAGACCCTCTCCAAAGTTTGCAAACCTCACTGTTTCAAACGCCTTGGGCCTTGAAAAGCACGCGCCCCCTGGCCAAGGCCTGCCCGCCGAGCTTCTCCCTGATCCGATCCGGCAACTGTCGGGCACTCATGGCACGCGGATAGGCCAGTTCTTCCATCTCGGGCACGTCACCATAAAGCGCCTCGAACTCGGCGTAGTTGTCGAAGACCCGGCGGCTCACGTTGTCGATGCGGTGTATGGCAACAAAGTCCCACAGATTGTGAGTTCGATCATCACCAGATTGCGCATGCGCGGCGGCGGCGAATGACCGATTTTCGGGCTTCAAGTGCGGCACGGCGATGAAGGGGCGAAGGTCCGGTAATGGGATGTACCGGCTGCTTCACCCAGCAGGTTAGGCTTGGCCTGTTTCACCTGCAGATAGGAGAAGTAGCATGGCGGGTCTTGTCAGAAGGATTTCGGTTGAGAGGAGCAGGACAGCCTCGTAGCGTCGAAACATGACCAAATCCGACCCGTTCAAAGGCTTTCACAGCAGCCCGGAAATCATCCGCCTTGCGGTGATGCTGTACGTCCGCTTCCCATTGTCGCTCCGGAATGTCGAAGATCTACTGCACGAGCGCGGTGTCGATATCAGCCACGAGACGGTGCGGTACTGGTGGCACAGGTTTGGTCCCATGTTTGCCTCCGAGATCCGAAAGCGCCGGATCGAAGGGATGAAATCGAGCCGCTGGCGTTGGCACCTCGACGAAGTCTTTGTGAAGATCAATGGCGAGCGGCATTACCTCTGGCGGGCCGTCGATCACGAAGGGGAGGTTCTTGAGAGCTTCGTCACGAAGACGCGTGACAAGCGGGCGGCTTTGAAGTTCCTCAAGAAAGCAATGCGGAAACATGGTCAGCCCGAGGTCATCGTGACCGACAAACTCCGATCCTACGGTGCCGCGTTGAAGGAGATTGGCGCTGGCGACCGGCAGGAGACGGGTCGCTGGATGAACAACAGGGCAGAGAACTCGCACCTACCATTCCGACGACGGGAGCGGGCGATGCTCCGTTTTCGGCGGATGCGAAGTCTTCAGAAATTCGCCGCCGTCCACGCCTCCGTCTCAAACCATTTCAACCAGGAACGCAGTCTCTCCAGCAGACCCCTCTTCAAGGCCAACCGCGCCGCCGCTCTCGCCGAGTGGCGCGGTCTCTGCGCGGCATAAGGGACAACCAACCTGCCCTTGTGGAGACTGGTTCGAATCCGTCTGGCAGCACCCCATCAAGCGCTGCACGTCGGCATCTGCCTTGGCCAGAGCCTTGATCTCGGTGTCGATCGCTGCGACCCGGTCGTTGATCGTGGCCAACTCCGCCATCATGTCCGACAACATCGTCAGGATACGGTGCGACAGATCAGCGGTGCCTGTCGCAACCAATCTCACCAGTTCTATCTGGAAGACATGGCGACCTGTTCCGACCCGAATGCCGCGCTCCATCAGAAAGCCCCGGCCCTGATTGATAAGGCGTGTTCTTTCGGTTACCAGCCGCTCGCGGGCTCGATGCAGAGCCTGAAGATCAAGCTGCTCTTCCGATTTAATCGCGACGAATGACATTGTCGGGCGCGTCGCGGCCTCGGCGATCGCCTCCGCATCACGGTCATCATTTTTGTGAACCTTGACGTAGGGCCGGACATAAAGCGGCGACATCAGTCGAGGCTCATGTCCGTGTTGAAGGCAAAAACGACCAATGTGATGCGCGCCGCCGCAAGCCTCCATCGCAACAATGCAGGGGTCCATACCTTCCAAAAAGTCCAGCAACCGGTGACGTTGAAGACGCTTGCGGTACACGACCGCTCCTGCTGCGTCCAATCCCGCAAGGCTGCAAACGGTCTTGCCCAGATCAATGCCCAATACTTCGATACCCATCAGAATGCTCCTCTCTCTCCACCGATGCCCGCAACAATAGCTGCGGTTTGGCGGGAAGGCAGTTCATCCCATTAGCTCAGAGGAGATTCGATGGCACCGAACCAGTTCACTTCAGAAATCTTGCACTGTTACCGCACATTTTGGGCTGACTCCGCACCGGTTTCAATCGGGCGAACACGACAACGAAGCATTCCCACTTGTGCTTTCCATTCGCGGCTACAGGTCGCTAGGACCGCGACGAAACGTGGCTGTCGTAGGCTGAAAGTGAGCCGATCAAAGCTTGTCCTTGGTCAACAGAATGGCGCGCACAAAATTCTGCCCATACCGATCCTGTTGGTAGGTCCTTGAACTCTTCGGTGAGCATCAGCCGTGCGGTGTTGTCCATTGATGCCTCTGCAGCCATCAATGCTTCGCGAGGCATAAGAAGAGCGCGCAGAAGCGCCTTTTGCATATTGCGCGTTCCGATGACCCAAGCGGCCGTCCGGCTGATCGTTGCATCGAAGAAGTCGAGACCGATGCGGGTGCGCTCCAACAGGTCGGCAAACACCAATTCCTGCGCCATTTGCAAAATATCGTCGTTGAGGAGGATCACGTGATCACTGTCCCAACGCATTGGGCGTGAGACGTGTAGCAGGATTTGATCCAATGACAGGGCCACGGAACTCAGCTTGTCAGCTACGCTCTCGGTCGGGTGGAAATGCCCCATGTCGAGACACAACAGCGTTTTGTTGCGGATCGCGTAGCCGAGGTAGAACTCGTGGCTGCCCACAGTGCAGGCCTCTACCCCGATGCCGAACAGCTTGCTTTCCACGGCATCCAGCATCTGCGCGGGATCGTGGGCGTCAGCAAACATCGTATCAAGTGATGTTTCCAACCGGACGCGTGCAGACATGCGGTCCACAGGCGTGTCCTTATAGCCGTCCGGCACCCAGATGTTGTTGACACAGGCGCTGTTCAATTCGGCTCCCAAGCGTGCCGCAATTTCGCGGGAGCGTTTGCCGTGCTCAATCCAGAAGTCGCGGATGCCCGCATCCGGGTGGCTAAGGGTCAAGTTGTCATCGGCTTTCGCATGGGCGAAAAAGGTCGGATTGAAATCGAGGCCCAAGCCCTGTTCTTTCGCCCACTCCACCCACGGTGCGAAATGGTCGTACTCAATCTCATCGCGGTCCGGATTGGCGTCTGTATCAAGATACATCGCGTGCAGATTCAGTCGGTGATTGCCAGGGATTTGCCCATAGGCAAACTCTAGATCCGTGCGCAATTCATCTGGTGTGCGGGCGCGGCCGGGGTGGTTCCCGGTTGCCTGAATGCCGCCACCCGACGCACCGGTTTTGGCCTCAAACCCCACAACGTCGTCGCCCTGCCAGCAGTGCATGGAAATCGGGATTTGCGCCAGCCGATCCATTGCGGCCTCAGTATCTACGCCCCAATCAGCGAAGATCTGACGGGCGAGTGTGTAGTTCTGATTGCTCATGATCCAGCTCCTCTAGCGCGTAAACGCTTGGACGTTTCCGGCATCCACGTTGATGATGTTGCCGGTGGATTTTGCAGATAGATCTGCCGCAAAGAAATACGCCGCCTCAGCGATATCTTCGGGCAAGACCGAGCGTTTGAGCATGGAACGGTCGCGGTACATCGCCTCCAGCCCCTCCTTGTCAGTGCCATAGGTAGACGCGCGTTGATCCAGCCAGTCGCCTTGCCAAATTTTCGAACCGCGCAACACGGCATCAGGGTTCACGACGTTGACCCGAATGCCCGCCTCTGCGCCTTCCAGCGCAAGGCATCGGGCCAGATGCAACTCACTGGCCTTCGCTGTGCAGTAGGCGCTCGCATTGGGGCTGGCGGCGAGTCCGTTTTTAGAGCCGATGAACACCACCGAACCGCCCATGTCTTGTACCCGGAACAATTTGAACGCCTCTCGGCTGACCAAAAAGTAGCCGGTACTCAGGATATCCATGTTCTTTTGCCACAGCGCCAACGAGGTTTCTTCGATGGGCGCGGACGAGGCGATACCTGCGTTCGAAACGAGAATGTCGATGCCGCCGTATTCAGCGCTTGCGTTGGCAAAAGCTTCTGCCACAGCCGCTTCACTGGTGACGTTCATCGCGACTGTGCGCACAACGTCGTCAGAGAACTGCGTCGTCAGCGCTTCCGAAGTGGCCGCCAATGCGTTCTCGTCGATATCGGCCAGCACAACGCAGGCGCCCTCAGCCAGATAGCGGGCCGCCGTGGCGGACCCGATGCCGCCTGCCCCTCCTGTGACCAAAGCCACCCGTCCCGCGAGCGATTTGGGTTTCGGCATTCGCTGCAACTTCGCCTCTTCAAGTAGCCAATACTCAATATCGAAGGCTTCTTGCTCGGGCAGGCCGCAATAGGTGCTGACAGCGTTTGCTTCGCGCATAACGTTGATTGCATTGACGTAAAACTCGCCCGATATGCGGGCAGTCGCCTTGTCCTTTGCAAACGTGATCATGCCAACGCCGGGGACCAGATAGACCACGGCATTGGGATCACGGATTGCCGGGCTGTCGGCGTGTTTACAGCGTTCATAATATGCGGCGTAGTCATCTCGGTAGGCCGCGACTTGGGCAGGCAATCCATCCAGCACCGCGTCAACATCCGCCTTGGCCGGGTCAAAATCGATCACCAGCGGCCGGATCTTGGTGCGCAGGAAGTGATCTGGGCAAGACGTGCCAAGCGCGGCCAGCGCCTTCATGTCTCTGGCGTTCACGAAGTCCAGGACGGTGTCGCTGTCCTGAAAATGACCAACCATGTGATGCTGGCCCGAAACCATTCCCCGGATCGCGGGCATCAGGCGCGCGGCAATGGCGCGCCGTTCCGCTGCGGGTAGGCTGTTGTGAATTGCACCACCAAAAGCAGGAGTATCGGCGGTCTTCACCGCAAACCAATCCATCGCCTTCTGGATCACATCGACGGTCAACTCATAACACGCCTTGGCGTCGTCATCCCATGTAAACAGCCCATGGCTTTCCAGCACGACACCCTTCGCATTGGGGTTTTCGATGCAGAACTTCTCCAGCCACAGGCCCAGTTCGTATCCCGGCCTTTTCCACGGCAACCATCCGATGTCATCGCCAAACACTTCTTGTGTCAGCGCCTTGCTATCCGCCGCCGCTGCAATTGCGATGATCGCATCGGGGTGCATGTGATCGACGTGTTTACGCGGCACATAGGCGTGCAATGGTGTGTCGATAGAGGCGGCACGGGCATTCAGGTTGAACGTGCAATGGGGCAGGAGGGCCACCATCTCATCCTCAAATTCGACGCCGCGGTAGATCCCCTTTAGGGCGCGCAGCTTGTCCATATAGAGCGTCGCAAAGCCGTCCATCTTGATGGATCCAACGTCGCCACCCGATCCTTTGACCCACAAAACCTCGACCGTCTCGCCGCTGAGGGGATCGCTCTCCATCACTTTGGCAGATGTGTTTCCGCCGCCGTAATTGGTAATTCGCTTGTCAGACCCAAGCAGGTTGGAGCGGTATAGCAGCTTTTCCGACTCGGACATTGTCGCCGCTTTTGCATCCTCCCAAAGGTTTGATAACTGTGCTTTTTCAGTGGCTTCCAACATGCGATCTCTCCCGTTGAGCGGTGTGCGCCAGATCCAATTCGTTGTGGCTAAGCTGAGGTGGTTGCCAGGATAAGTCAATCACAAATGGTCATTTTCAATCATGCTGCGCCGCAGAATGATTGAAAATGATTTTTAATGATTGACAGGTGATCAGAAGAAGCGCCACGATTGGGGCAGGTTCGGGAGGAATCAATGCACGAGAAGGAACGCCACAACGTCATCCTGTCCGCGGTTCAGGAACGCCCAGTTGCAACCGTCGCGGATTTCTGCGCCCTGACTGGTGCATCCGAAGCGACCGTGCGGCGCGACATCAATACGCTGCACACCCAAAAGCGTCTGCGCCGAGTGCGTGGCGGGGCGGAGGCAATCACGCCCCCGCAGTTTGTGGGCCTCGCTGGCCGCACATTCGCTGTGAATGAAACCATTCGCGGCCCTGAAAAGCAGGCGATTGCGCGCGCCGCCGTAGAGCTATGCAACGATGGCGAAGCGATCATCATCAATGGCGGCACGACGACCTTTCAAATGGTGCACCCGCTGGCTATGCGCCGGATGCAAGTCTTCACCAACTCCTTCCCGATTGCCGAACATCTGCTGAAGAACTCCAAAAACACTGTGATGCTGTCAGGCGGCGTGATCTATCGCGAGCAGAACATCATTCTGTCTCCGTTTGACAACGACCTGACCCGCAACTTTGCTGCGAGCCGCATGTTTATGGGCGCTCAGGGCCTCGGACCGCTTGGTTTGATGGAGGCCGATCCCCTGCTGATCCAGGCCGAGACAAAGCTGATCGAGCAAGCCGATCAACTAGTGGTTCTGGCCGACAGTTCCAAGTTCGAGGTTCGCTCAAGCCTCGTGCTGTGTCCGCTAACGCGGATCGACGTGGTGATTACCGACGACGGCATCTCTGACCGCGCAGCATCCATGCTGGACGCGGCGGACATCAAACTGATCGTGGCGCAGACCAGCGCCACGGCGGAAACTGGGGCGGGTTAACCGCACCATCAGCTCATTCATAGGGAGGATACCAAATGAGCCTTACACGTAGAATTTTCGGCGGCACCGCATTGGCCGCAATGATGTTGGCTGGCAGCGCGGTCTACGCTGATGAGCATGACCCCATTCGCATCGCTGTTGTGGTCAAAGCACTAGGCATTGGCTTCTTTGAAGCTGCCAACGACGGCGCGATGGAAGCGGCGGAAGAGCTTGGCAACGTCGAGATCATTTATACCGGGCCCACATCCACCACGGCCGAGGGCCAGATTGAAGTGATCAACTCACTGATCGCTCAAGGCGTAGATGCAATCGTCATTTCCGCCAATGACCCCGACGCGTTGGTCCCGTCACTTCAACGCGCCATGCAGCGTGGAATCACCGTTCTGTCGTTTGACAGCGGTGTTGCGGAAGAAGGCCGTATGTTGCATCTCGCACCGTCGTCTGACGCCTTGATTGGCCGCACGATCATCCAACTGGCGGCAGATCATCTGCCCGATGGCGGGCAAGTGGCGCTTTTGTCAGCAACTGCCACATCCACAAACCAGAACACTTGGATCGCAGAGATGAACGCGGTGATGGGTGACTATCCCAACATCGAAGTTGTGGCGACGGTATACGGCGATGACCTTGCGGATCGCTCCTATCGCGAAGCTGTTGGCCTGATGCAGACCTACCCGGATCTGGACGCGATCATCGCGCCGACTTCTGTTGGTATTGTGGCCGCAGCCCAAGCCGTGGTGGACCAGGACATGGTCGGCCAAGTGAACGTCACGGGCCTTGGCCTTCCGTCCGAGATGGCAGGCGCCATCGAGTCCGGCGCGTCGCAGTCCTTCGCCATCTGGAACCCCATCGATCTGGGCTATGCCGCGACGATGCTGGCGTATGAGCTGTCCGTCAACGAGGTGGTTGCAGAACCTGGCGCGGTCATCCCCATGGGCCGCATGGGCGAGCTGACGTTGGATGACACCACAACAGGTGCCATGGCAAACCCGTTCACCTATGACGCGTCCAACATCGAGCAGTTCCGCGAAATCTTCTGATTTCCGGCACCTCCCGTCCGATGCGCCTGACCTTTCAGGCGCGTCGGGCATCCTCATCCCGAATGGATATTCCGCGATGCAACCCGCTCATCAAACAGCCAGTGCAGATGATAGGCCTGTCCTAAAGCTGTCCGGGATCACGAAGGTCTTTCCCGGTGTAAAAGCCCTGAATGAAGTCTCGCTAGAGCTATACCCCGGCCAGGTGACCGCGCTGATCGGAGAGAATGGCGCGGGGAAATCGACGATTGTGAAGGTTCTTACCGGAATCTACCGATCTGATGGCGGGACGATCACCGTCGATGGTACGCAAGTCACATTCACCTCCGCCGAGGATGCAACCACTGCTGGCATCACCGCGATCCATCAGGAAACGGTTCTGTTTGACGAACTGTCGGTGGCCGAGAATATCTTCATCGGCCACGCGCCCCGTGCCAGGTTCGGTCTGATTGACACCGCCGCGATGAACACCCTCGCCCAAGAAATCCTGGACCGGATCGACGCGCCTTTGAATGCCACTACGCCGCTCAAAGACCTCGGTATCGCCAATAAGCACCTTGTTGCCATCGCCCGCGCACTCTCCGTCGACGCGCGCGTGGTGATTATGGATGAACCGACTGCCGCGCTATCGCAAAAAGAGATTGAAGAGTTGTATGAGCTGGTTGATCGCCTCAAGGCCGAGGGTCGTGCGATCTTGTTTATCTCTCACAAGTTCGATGAGATTTTCCGCATCGCGGATCGTTATGCCGTCTTCCGTGATGGCGAGCATGTGGGCCAGGGCTTGATGGCCGATGTGACCGAAGGTGACCTGGTGCAGCTGATGGTTGGCCGCGCCGTTGATCAGATATTTCCGACTCGTGCCGCCAACACAGGTGCGCAGTTTCTGCGCGTCGACGGCTACAGCCATCCGACTGAGTTCGATAACATCTCGCTAACCTTGAACGCAGGCGAGATCCTCGGGTTCTACGGCCTCGTCGGGGCAGGACGGTCTGAGTTCATGCAATCCATGTTCGGCATCACCAAGCCGTCCGCTGGAACGCTTTGGATTGACGAGGCGAATGTCACAATCAACTCACCCGCCGATGCCATCGCCAACGGGATCGTCTACGTGCCGGAAGATCGCGGCGCGCAAGGGGCCATTCTTGGCCTGCCGATTTTCCAGAACGTGACCTTGCCATCGCTGTCGCAAACCTCTCGCTCCGGGTTTCTAAAGCTGGCGAATGAGTTCGCCCTAGCGCGCGAGTATACGGAACGGCTGGATCTTCGCGCGGCCGCGCTGGATCAGGACGTCGGCAACCTGTCGGGCGGAAACCAGCAAAAGGTGGTCATCGCCAAATGGCTGGCCACCAAGCCTAAGGTGATCATCTTGGATGAGCCCACGAAAGGCATCGATATCGGATCGAAAGCCGCCGTGCATGGATTCATGGCAGAATTGGCGGCTGAGGGATTGGCGGTCATCATGGTGTCGTCCGAGATCCCCGAGATCCTTGGCATGTCTGACCGGGTGATCGTCATGCGGGAAGGTTTGATCGCGGCAGAATTGACTCGCGATGAACTAAGCCCCGAGACACTCGTGCGCCTCGCCGCTGGAATTGGACCAAAGGTTCATGAAGAAGAAGCAGGAGCAAGCGCATGATCCGCATTCTAAAATCCCGTGAGATGCTGCTGGTGGGTGTGATCCTCGTCCTGGTAGCCCTGATCGCGAGCCGTTTTCCGGCGTTCATCCAGCCTGCAAATCTGGTGAATGTGTTTACCGATACTTCACCGCTGATCATCCTCGCTGTTGGCCAGGCCGTTGTGATCCTGACGCGCTGCATTGACCTTTCGGTCGCGGCAAACCTGGCGTTAACGGGCATGGTCTGTGCCATGATCAACGTGGCGTATCCCGACCTGCCGATCCCGGTGATAATCGCGGTTGCACTGATCCTTGGCGCTGGATTGGGGGCGATCAACGGCATCCTTGTGTGGAAGCTAACGATCCCCCCCATCGTCGTCACCCTTGGCACGCTCACCATCTACCGCGGCATCATCTTCGTCATTTCCGATGGAGCGTGGGTCAACGCACACGAAATGTCGCCTGCTTTCACGGGTTTTCCGCGCGCTGAGATCCTTGGCCTACCCGTCCTCGCATGGCTCGCGATCATCACCGCAATCGTGTTCTTCGTCGTCATCGCCCGCACGCCCCTTGGCCGCGCGTTCTATGCGGTCGGCGGCAATCCCCATGCGGCGATCTATGCAGGTATCAACGTCGGCAAAACGCAGTTCTGGGCGTTCGTGTTGTCTGGCATATTGGCCGGTCTGACGGGCTATCTTTGGGTCGCCCGCTACTCCGTGGCATATGTCGACATCGCCAAGGGGTTCGAATTGGAGGTCGTCGCCGCCTGCGTCATCGGTGGCATCGCCATCGCAGGCGGTGCAGGCAGCCTTATGGGTGCCATCCTTGGCGCACTGTTTCTGGGCATCATCAAGAACGCGCTGCCCGTGGTCGGCATTTCACCGTTCTGGCAGCTGGCCATTTCGGGCGCGGCCATCGTGATCGCGGTCTCGTTCAACGCCCGCGCCGGTCGCGCTAAAGGCCGCATCATCCTGAAACGCGCTGAAGCTGAAGCGCAAGGAGCACACGCGACATGAGTGACACAGCCCGCCATTTGCCCGACCGACTGCAAAGCCCGATCTTCAAGGCGTTCAAATCATGGGAGACGCTGCTGCTGGCCATTGCGATTGTGATCTTCACCACCAACAGCTTCATGTCGCCTTATTTTCTGGATGCCTGGAACCTGAGCGATGCCACGTTCAACTTCACCGAAAAGGCGATGATTGCCTTTGCCATGGCGCTGCTGATTGTGGCGGGTGAAATCGACCTCAGCGTAGCGTCCATCATCGCGCTGACCTCTACCGCCATGGGGTATGCGCTGCAATTCGACGTAGGCGTAGTCACGTTGGTGATCATTGGCCTTACGACGGGTCTCATCTGCGGTGCGTTTAACGGATTTCTGGTCACCGGCCTTGGGCTGCCGAGCATCGTCGTGACCATCGGTACGATGAGCCTGTTTCGCGGCATTTCCTACATCATCCTCGGTGATCAGGGCTTCCGTGGTTATCCGTCGGAGTTCAGCTATTTCGGTCAAGGCTACGTCTACTGGGTGATCTCGTTCGAGTTCGCGCTTTTTGCCGTGCTCGCAATCCTCTATTACGTTCTTCTGCATCGCACCAATTTTGGCCGCGCTGTCTATGCGATCGGCAATAACCCTACGGGCGCCTTGTTTAGCGGCATACGCGTGGCGCGGGTGAAGTTCATCCTGTTCCTTCTGACGGGTCTGATGTCGGGGGTCGCCGCGATTTGTCTGACCGCTCGCCTTGGGTCCACCCGTCCCACCATTGCGCTGGGGTGGGAATTGGAAATCGTCACCATGGTCGTGCTGGGTGGCGTCAACATCCTTGGCGGATCGGGCAGCGTTCAAGGCGTCGTCATCGCGGCCTTCGTGATGGGAATGGTGACGTTCGGCCTTGGATTGTTGAATGTACCGGGCATTGTGATGTCGATCTTCATCGGCTGCTTGCTGATTGGCGTCATCGCGCTGCCGCGCCTATGGGCTCAGGTCCAAAACCGCCGGAGGAGCTGATGGAGAAATATGCCTTTAAAATGCAGCTCAATCCCGGCTGCAAAGAGGAATACAGCGCTCGCCACGATGCGATCTGGCCGGAATTGGTGGATTTGCTGAAGCAGGCAGGAGTGTCGGATTACTCCATTCACCTTGATGAGGAAACGGGCATCTTGTTTGGCGTGCTCTGGCGGACGAACGATCATGGAATGGACGCTTTGCCGGATCATCCTGTGATGCAGCGCTGGTGGGCGCATATGGCTGACATCATGCAGACCCATCCAGACAATGCGCCTGTCGCCACACCGCTTGCGCCCCTGTTCCACCTGCCATGACCCATATCGCTGTCATCGACATTGGCAAAACGAACGCAAAGCTGGCGCTGGTGGATCGCGCCACTTTGTCGGAGGTCGCGGTCGTGACCCGGCCCAATACGGTCTTGGCCGGCCCGCCTTGGCCGCATTTCGACTTGGAGGGTCACTGGGACTTCTTGTTGGACAGCCTCGCCAGCTTCCACGCAGCCCATTTAATAGACGCCATCTCGATTACGACCCATGGCGCATCCTGTGTGCTTCTGGACACGGAGGGAGGGCTGGCTGCGCCGATGCTGGACTATGAGCACCCCGGTCCCGATGACCTGTCAGACACCTATGACCGGCTGAGACCATCGTTCCGCGAAACCGGCTCCGCACGGCTTTCCGGCGGCCTCAACATGGGCGCGCAGCTGCATTGGATGTTCACGCAGGATCCGACCTTGAAGGACCGCACCGCGCAGATCCTGACCTATCCGCAATACTGGGCCTTCCGCCTGACCGGCATCGCCGCAACGGAACGGACCTCACTGGGGTGCCACACGGACCTCTGGTGCCCGGACCAAGATGCGCCGTCCTCATTGGTTCGATCACTGGGGATCGACGACAAGATTGCACCCGTGCGTATGGCATCTGACATTTTGGGCACCATTACGTCACAGGTCGCAACGCGTACAGGCTTGCCCGCGGACACACCGGTCACCTGTGGAATCCACGATTCAAATGCCTCGCTATTGCCCCATCTTTTGGCTCGGACGTCACCGTTTTCAGTTGTTTCCACAGGGACCTGGATTATTGCGATGACGGTCGGGGGAACCAATCCGTCGCTGGACCCAGACAGAGATACTCTGATCAACGTCAACGCATTTGGCCGTCCGGTGCCCTCTGCTCGCTTCATGGGGGGGCGCGAGTTTGAGCAGATTGTAGCGGGCGTTCAAGCCGTGCCAACCTCTGCGGATGTGGACGCCGTTTTGGCAAACGGCACCATGCTGATGCCTGCAGTGGAACAATCCACCGGACCGTTTGCAGGGTGTAAAAGTGTTTGGTTGCCGCAGGAGCCGGATATCGGCACTGGCCAGCGCAGCGTTGCAGCGGCCTATTACTGCGCGATGGTGACCGCGACCTGTCTCTCCCTCACCGGGCACCAGGGTGATATCGTCGTCGAAGGGCCATTTGCGGGAAACATGGAATTTCTGTCCATGCTGACGGTTGCGACAGGGTGTTCAGTCATAGCAGCTGAGAACGCGACTGGCACCAGCCAAGGCGCCGCGCTGTTGATCTGTGAGAACTCGAGCCAACCAGTTGATAATGTGTATGAAATCACCGAGGCGGAGCGAACCATTTTGGCACGCTACGCCGCGAACTGGCGCAAGCTGTGTGCCAGAAACTGTATGTCTCAGCTCAACTGAAAAAATATAGTTGCTGACCTGCCAGGTTCAGATGCACCTCTTCGCACAGGATGTCGACCATCTGCCGGTCACCACCGGGTTGGCGTTCCAGCTTGCGCTGCACGCGACGGATCGCGGTCGGCAGGTCCTATCCCTTGAAGGGTGCCCCGTTGCGAAGGGCACCGGGTTTGCGGGCCAGTACGGGTATGGGCTCTGTCAGAATAACTTGCCTTGAGCCCGCAGCGGCCGGCCGGTAGCGTTCGTTCATGACGAAACCCAGTCCTTTCAAGTGGTTCAAAACGAGCCCCGAAATCATCCGCTTGGCCGTAATGCTCTTTGTGCGGTTCCCGCTTTCGCTGCGGAATGTCGAGGATTTGCTTCACGAGCGTGGCGTGGACGTAAGCCACGAAACCATCCGATTCTGGTGGCACCGGTTCGGGCCGATGTTCGCGAACGAGATCCGAAAACGCAGGATCGAAGGCATGAAATCCAGCCAGTGGCGCTGGCATCTGGATGAGGTTTTCGTCAAGATCAACGGCCAACGGCATTACCTCTGGCGGGCCGTAGATCACGAGGGTGA
>NZ_JBPBBA010000062.1:0-12152 GCF_050896395.1 Nioella aestuarii
GGGATTTCCTGGACCCACCCCAAACCGATCAACACCCGCGCCCTCCAGCCATAAAGGAGGGCGCGGTTTTTTGTTGGGGGAATGGGATTAGTCGGTCGCGGGGGACGCTATGTCGGTTTCCCAAAGCGCGATGCGCATAAAGCGAGTAATCTGCGCCGCAATCCCAACAGGAAGCGACCCCATGTTCCTCAGCGTTTTTGACATTTTCAAGATCGGCATCGGTCCGTCCTCGTCGCATACAATGGGGCCGATGACCGCCGCCGCGCAGTTTCTTGACTCGTTACGGACGGGTTTGAAGGAACCGGGTGCGGGCGATGTCGCACGGATCATGTGTTCGTTGCATGGATCTCTGGCCTTCACCGGCAAAGGGCACGCCACCGACCGGGCCGTGGTTCTGGGGCTTTTGGGCTTCCTTCCGGCCACGATCGACCCAGACAAGGCAGAAGAGGCAGAGGCTGCGCTGGCCGCAAGCCACACCCTGACCCCAGAAGGTCTGCCCTCTCTGTCTTTCGATCCCGAGAAAGATGTGGTGTTCGATTTCGGGCCGCCGCTGCCCGGCCATGCCAACGGGATGATCCTGCGGGGGTTCGACGCCGCCGGAAACCTCTATATGGAGGAAACCTATTACTCCATCGGCGGCGGGTTCGTCATGACCGCGGCAGAGCTGGAACGCCACAACCAGGGCGGCGCAGAGCAGCTACACGCCGAGAAATCCGCACAGGGCTATCCTTATCCATTCGGATCGGCAGAAGAGATGCTGCGCATGGGGCAGATCTCGGGCAAGTCCATCTCCGAGATGAAATGGGAGAACGAGGCCACGCATGGGGGCCGCGCGGCTGTCAGGGACCGGCTAGACGCTATCTGGTCGACTATGGATGCCTGTATCGACCGTGGCCTTTCCCAAGACGGCATTCTTCCCGGGGGCCTCAAGGTGCGACGCCGGGCGAAGGCGATCCACGAACAGCTGCTGTCCGAGCGGGGCACGAACCTGGCGCAACCGCACACCGTCAATGACTGGCTCAGCGTCTACGCCATGGCCGTCAACGAGGAGAACGCCGCTGGTGGCAAGGTCGTGACGTCGCCCACGAACGGGGCTGCTGGCGTTGTACCCGCCGTCCTGCGCTACTACCGTGATCATTGCATCGGCGCCACCGAGGAGGGACGGCGCACTTTCCTGATGACCGCTGCGGCGATTGGTGGCCTGATCAAGCACAATGCCTCGATCTCGGGCGCGGAGGTCGGCTGTCAGGGCGAGGTCGGCTCCGCCGCCGCGATGGCTGCTGCCGGGCTTTGCGCCGCTTTGGGAGGCACGAACGAGCAGATCGAGAACGCCGCCGAGATCGCGCTCGAACATCATCTGGGTATGACCTGCGATCCGGTCGCCGGCCTCGTACAGGTGCCTTGCATCGAGCGAAACGGGTTGGGCGCGATCAAAGCTGTCTCCGCCGCTTCGCTGGCTCTGCGCGGCGACGGTCAGCATTTTATGCCCCTGGACAACTGTATCGAGGCTATGCGCCAGACCGGGATCGACATGAGCGAGAATTACAAGGAAACCAGCCGCGGCGGCCTTGCCGTGAATATTCCGGAATGCTGAGATCATCTTCTTACTCCGCAGCTGTTGCGTTGGGTTCGGATCTTCGCCGTTCTTCACCGTCGGCATAGGCCAGCATCATCTCGCGCGCACTTGGGTCGGTGATTTTGTGCCGTGTAAGACGTGGCCGCGTTGCAAGTCGGCGAAGCCGCGCCATGTTGCCTCGCTTGATGGCGGTTTCAACCTCGAGCG
Organism: Nioella aestuarii; assembly: GCF_050896395.1. Taxonomy (NCBI): domain Bacteria; kingdom Pseudomonadati; phylum Pseudomonadota; class Alphaproteobacteria; order Rhodobacterales; family Paracoccaceae; genus Nioella; species Nioella aestuarii. The sequence continues at coordinate 1,784 of NZ_JBPBBA010000062.1, forward strand.
GAAGCTGGCCCGAGGCCGACTTGGCTTTTAACCATTGCCCAAGATAGGTGTGATCGTCACTTGGCCGATGGCACCAAACTCGTTCGAAGGTCATCATGATGAATTCCTTGACGGAGCTGTAAAGATGCCGCCCGTCTTCCTTGAACGGGTACTGAAATACATTGGCCACGATTTCGTATGAGGGCCAATAAAACAGGTGCCCGTCCTCTTTGAATTCACGAACAACTTCGTCAATCGCGACGCGGAGAACAGCCTTGGATACGCTGTTTGCCGACATGCAGCTTTCGGGGCGAAATGTTGCGATCAGCGGGATAGGCGACAAGGTTAGTAGAACCTTGGCGTCTGGCCGATGCTTACGAATAAGCTTGTAAATTGCCCGAAGATTGTCGCGGTTTTCCTCGACCGTTGCGACGCGGAACTTATGCCGTTGCGGGTCATATTTGGATTTCGGAAGCGTGCGCCAGAACACGCCCCCGGTTGGTTCGTCATACCAGATTTCCGACAAACCGAGGGTCAGGATAAAGAAATCGGTTTCCTGAAAAATCCGCGCGGTTTCTTCCCGGACATCCTCGTCATAGCCGTACTCTTCGGCCTTGTAGCCGTGCCACAGCGGCGCTTCGAACTTCTTTCCTTCTAGAGCCCACTCAAACTGCTGCCGGATGACGAATGTGTTCACCATCCCTTCGCTGCAACTGACGATATAGGCTTTGCTGTTTTCGGCCTTTGTCAGCACCTTGTAGTTCCGGGTTGCCAGCCAAGTTGAAATCGACTCGGCAAAGCATGAACCAAAAGCAGTTACACGTGTCGTTTCGTCTATGAAGGGCTTGTCTGGTGCCCAACCCTGCACAAGGTGATCCACCACCGTAGAGGCCGGCATCATCTGTTCAGCATTCGCAGAGCGATTGGCGTTTCGACCGCGGAACCAAGCCCTGATGCCTTGTCCGACACTGGTCGGCGCGTCCCCGTCAATCCGGTTCAGAACGGGGGGCGGGCTATCTACTGAAATGGAGTCTGTCATGTGCTACCCCGTGCGACGGATCAGTCGCTCAGGCCCTATGTTGGAACAGATTGGGTGGCAGCGGCTATTCCGCCGCCGTTGATTCAGCGGCCTGAATACGTTCTTCTTCTTCGATGTAGCGCAGAAGCAATTCCTTCGCCGCCTCGTCAGTGACCTTGAAATCGCTGATGCGGTTGCGGTTCAGCATATGTCGAAGCTTGGCCAGGTTGCGGGCACCCAGGGCGCCATCAATCCGTTCGTTCAACTGCCCGGCAGCCGACTTTGCCCGCAGCCATTGGCGCAAATAGTCATGGTCGCTTGGGGCGCGTTCACACCAGACCCGTTCGAAGGTCATCATGATGAAATCCTGCACGGATTTATACAGATGGCGGCGGTCTTCCTTGAACGGAAAGTTAAAGATATCGGCCACGATCTCATAGGATGGCCAGTAGAACAGATGCCCCTCGTCTTTAAATTCTCGCATGACTTCGTCGATGGCGACGCGCAGAACCGCCTTTGAAACGCTGTTTGCGCTGATGCAGCTTTCGTCTCGGAACGTCGCAATCAGCGGGATTGGCGAAAGCGTCAGGATGATCTTGGCATCTGGGCGATGCTTGCGGATCAGCCGATAGATCTCACGCAGGTTCTCGCGGTTTTCCTCGACACTCGACACACGGAACTTGTGGCGCTCGGGGTCGTACTTGTCTTTCGGAAGCGTTCGCCAGAACACGCCACCGGTTGGTTCGTCATACCAGACTTCCGACAGGCCAAGTGTCAGAATGAAAACATCGGTGTCGTTAAAGAGCCGGAGGGTTTCCTGACGAACATCCTCATCATAGCCGAACTCTTCCGACTTGTAGCCGTGCCACAGTGGTGCTTCGAAGCTCTTTGCCTCAAATGCCCATTCGAACTGTTGGCGGATGACGAATGTATTGACCATGCCTTCGCCACAGCTGACGACATAGGCGTTGCTTTCCTTGTCACGGGTCAGAACGTTGTAGTGGCGTGACGCCAGCCAGTCGGAAATATAGGCTGCAAAGCAGCTGCCAAAGGCGGTCACTTTCGTGGTTTCGTTGATACACGGGGCCTCGGGCGTCCAGCCTTTCAGCACGTAATCCAGAACGGCGGTATCCGGCATCATCTGCATGGCTTTCGGCGGACGGCTGCCCTTGGCGCCCCGGAACCACGTCTGATGCACGCGTCCTTCTTTCGTAGATTCGTTGCCTTCCACACGATCCGCCGCCTTGGTCACCGCGGCCGGGTCCAATAGTTTGGTCATATATCACCTTCTGCTCGATCCAAGCTTTTGCGCTCGGTTTTCAGGAATCGTAGCAGAGATGGCAAAAAAATGAATCCCCTATTATTCGAAAGGGGACAGTCTGCGTCAGACCGGATCGCGCATGGTTTCGCCGGGGTCAAAGCCCGCATCCATTGTGATGATCTGATCGCAATCGTCACCTATCACACGGGCGGCGATGATCTGCGCGGCGGCGCGGCCTATTTCCAGCCGGCGCGTATCCATCGTGGCCAGCCGCATGGGTAGACCGTCGAGGATTTCCACGGCATTGAACCCCGCAAGGCCCATGTCCTGAGGAATGCGAATGCCCTTTTCAAGACAGTAGAGCAGCCCGCCCGCGCCGATCATGTCGTTGGAATAGTAAAGGAAATCGAGATCGGAATGCCGAGTCAGAATTTCCTGGGTCATCTCGCGGCCTTTGCCCAGACCCGACCCGCCAGAATAGAAGATACGGTCGACCAACTGGACACCGGCTTCGTTCAAGACGCCCTCAAAGCCTTCGAGCCGCTTCCGTGCCCGGAAATCAAGTGGCATCTTGGTGCCCATGAAGCCGATGCGCCGATAGCCGCGCGCCAGGATCTCACGCGCCATACGTGCACCCGCTGAGCGGTGACTTATGCCGACCATCGCGTCGATTGGGTCGCCATCGGCATCCATGATCTCAACCACGGGGATGCCGGAATTGGCCAGCATTGCAATCGAAGCCTCTGAATGCTCGATCCCTGCGACGATCATGCCCGAAGGCCGCCAGGACAACATCTCGTAAATCACTTCTTCTTCGCGTTCCGGCTTGTAGTGGGTCGCCCCAAAAACCGGCTGCAAGGGGGTGTCGTCCAGCACATCGGAAATCCCAGCCAGCACCTGCGGAAAAACCATGTTTGACAGCGACGGGATGACCACGCCCACGAGGTTCACACGCGAAGAGGCAAGCGCGCCCGCGATCTTGTTGGGCACGTAGCCGAGCGACCGTGCCGCTTCCAGCACCCGGGCCCGTGTCGTCTGAGACACGTCCCCCCGGTTGCGCAAAACACGACTGACCGTCATCTCTGACACGCGGGCGGCTTCGGCCACGTCGCGGAGGGTCAGTTGAGGGCGACCTGAGTCTTGGCTTCTGGTGGGCAAGGGGGCGGGCTCCTGGTGGTTGCGATAACACGACTGATACGCACTTCCGGTCGGCTTGTCCAAACCAGAACGCCGTAGCCAGTTTTTTCCCAGTCAGATGCTTGCCAGCGGGACCGGAATTGGCCAGAACGGGCAAAGGCTGGCCCCGTGGCTCAACTGGATAGAGCAGCCCCCTCCTAAGGGGCAGGTTGCAGGTTCGAATCCTGCCGGGGTCACCAGACCGTTATAATAAGTTATTGATTAATAAATATTAAAAGTAAGATTTGTCAAATATTCCCCCAATAATCCCCCCATCTTCTGCTGGATGTCTTTGGTCTTGCCCGGAACAGGGGAGTGCCTAAAGGTGTGCTTGAGGTTTTTCGGGTTGATCTGCACGCTCACCGCGTGCCGCTCACGCCTGAAACGGTGACACTACTCCAAGCTTTGCCACGGTTGGGCGACTCACCTTACGTATTTTTCGCGCCGCGTGGCGGGATGCTGTCTGACATGAGCATATCCGCCGTCATGCGCCGGATGCAGGAGGCGCAGGTGAAAGCGGGCGAACCGGGGTATCTCGACCCGGTCAGCAAGCGGCCCGCGGTGCCGCCGGGCTGCGCTCGACATTCCGGCAATGGACAGCGGAACAGGGCTATCCTCGCGACATGGCCGAAATCGCGCTGGCGCACGTTGTCGGGAGCGAAGTTGAGATGGCCTATCAGCGCGCGGACATGCTCGATCGGCGGATAGCGCCCGCATCCTGCGTCTTGGCGGCACCGTGAACTGGATCACGGACCCGGCCAAAGAGGCGAAGGGTTATGTTGACGAGCTGACCGCCGTCATCGTGCAAGATGCGCGCCCAGCTGAGAACGCTTTGGACCGCAACACTCGCCGCGCTTCTTGCCATGGTCGGGCTGAATGACCGCGCCACGACGGATCACAAGCGCGCTCGGTGAGATCTCAAGTGCCCATGCTAGCATGCTGACGGCGCTATGGTTCCAGACCGAGGTGCTTTTGGAGCAGGAGAACACGTCGGAGCTACAGGGTCCGATGTGCGCCGACCACACCTCGCTCTGCAGGCGAAGATGGGGTCAATACTTCTTGGCGCTCAAAAAGTTGTTTTGAGACGGCGCACCGGCTAGGCTCGTAGCAACTACAGGCTGTAGGGACCGTCCGTTGCCCATCCCGTTTTATGCAAACTCATTTCGCCACCCGCTTGGAAGTGGGCTGATTACGCCGCCCAACGATGGTGATGGCTACTATGTCGCATTCGGATTTGATGAGCCCAATCCGGACATCGGCGGCTCCTTCCATCTCGGTGCTGACTGGAACGGCGAGGGCGGCGACAACTCGGATCTTGGCGAGCCAGTCTATGCGATCGGCAACGGGACCGTGCTATCCGTCGTGGCCGACCAGGGCGCAGCGACCACCGGGTTCGGAAACTACGTCGTTTTGCGACACGACCTCGCTGAGCCCGTGCTGATCAACGGGCAGACTGTCACACATGTTCACTCGCTTTACGCGCATCTTGATAGCGTTCTATTGCTTTCCGCGGGGCAGCAGATCGGGATCGGGCAGCAGATCGGAACGCTGGGCTCATCAGGCTATTCCGATGTCGCGCATCTGCACCTCGAGATCACTCTTGGCGACACACTGCCCACGGCGGACGACGGATACAATCCCGCTGGGGCCCCATCGGATTGGGTGGATCCCGTCGCGTTTGTGACCGAATTTGAAGCCAATCAGTCAAACGAAGCGACAACGACTGATTTAATCCTCGCAGGAACGTTTCTCGCACGGGTTTCGTATGGGGGGCAGTCCAACGGCGGAACCGACGCGCTTACAGGCTTGGAACCGGCGGAATCCAACTATTTCTATGACTATCAGGGCTATCTCGATACCCGTGACGAGTCATCGGCATTCGGAAATTGGCGCTTGTTGCGGAGCGCTGACCTAGTGAGCTTCACTCCCGATATTGACCACTACTTCTCATCCAAAGGCTTGTATATCGCGCGCCCCGAGACCGCGATTTTTGCCGACGAAAACCTCGCAGAGGCTTTGCTGGCGGAAACCACGGTTGGTGGTCAGCGAACGCTAGTTCTCTCATTTCGGGGTTCGGATGGTGAGGACGCAGCGTTTGAAGCTCAGACATGGACTGGCGCCGGCATCGCGTCCTACTACAACGCGCTGCGCCCTCTAGTCGAAGCAGCTCGCGAATACGCTTGCAGCAACGGGATAAACAACGTCGTCGTATCTGGTCACAGCCTTGGCGGCACGATGGCTGACACCTTTACGCTTGTTGATGCGCGATCCTTCCTTGACCTCGACATCAACCTGACTGTCGTTTCTCTCGCCTCCGCTGGAGTGGATGTCGATCTTCCCTCCTACTTTACTGTTGATGCGGAGTTCGCAGATACGGATTGGGTAGCATCGGGGGGACCCGGCTCGCCTCCGAAACAGATTATCACATCGCTAAATTCGCCCGCGTTCCACCATGACCTGTCGCACGCTGATGACCGTGTTCGTTTTCCAGGGCTGTTGGACGGTGATGCATCCACCCCTTGGTCAGGGGACGGAGATCAACTGACATACAATGATGTCCTGACATTCAATCTCAATTTCGCAAATGACATCACAATCAATCTCCCGAACATTAGCAATATAGACGTTTCGTATCCCGGCAGCGGGCGACCGGGCTTCGGTGCTCTCCACAACGATGAACTTTATTGGGTAAATTGGCATTCTATGCTGACTGACCCGTTGTATGACCGCTTCACCGGATCGCAAAACGTCATCATTGGGATTTCGGATTACAATAGAGCGACAGACCTTGATGGCGATGCTTTCAGCATTTTTCGCGACTATACAGGCCTTAGCGCCTATGGGGTCGACAACGATCAAGGCGTTCGGGCGCTATCCGGAGATAGCTCTAGCAACACATCCGATTTCATCCTCGGCCTTACTGGAAATGACCAGCTCTTTGGCTACGGCGGAGCAGACCTTCTCTCTGGAGGAGAAGGTGACGACGCGATCTTCGGAGATGCCGGAGCAGACATACTCGCCGGAGGCAGTGGCACAGATCGTTTGGTGGGAGGGTCTGGAGGAGATATTTTCTTCTTCCAGCAGACCGACTATCCGCTTTTTGCCAGTGCAAACCCGGATCGGATCACCGACTTTAATCAGGGCAATTCGGATGCATTTTCTGCATCGGAGGGCGACCTGATCGATCTTTCCGGTTTCCAGTTCGCGACCAGCACTGGTTTTGGCACGGCGTCCACTGTGCGCCTGCGCTCGATCGAAGCGAGCGGGGGGCTGCCCGAGGGCGCGATCCTTGAAGTGAATACTGGCGATGGGATTTGGCGGGGGATCGCGCGGCTGGACAACGTGACCTCGGGCCAGGCTGTCCGGATTGCGCTCACGGATGCGCAATCGACTGCACGCACCGGAACCGAGTTCATCGTCGATGGCGTTGGCGACGGCACGACCTGGTCGGTCTCGCCGGGATCGCAGAACGTGGTCGAGGGCGACGTCACGATCAGTTTCACGATCACCCGCAGCGGTGCCAGCCTAGACGCAGAAACGGTCTACGTCAGCACGGTCCAGACCCACGGCAGCTACAATGACGGGGACTACGTTGGTCGGGCAAATGTCGCGGTGCCCTTCGCTGCCGGAGACACGACCGAGACCTTCACCGTCCAGATCAACGCGGATGCGTTCGCGGAGTCAGACGAGACATTCGGCCTGATCGTCCAAGCGGACCCGAACGATCCGATTTCGACTTCGCTCGCATCATCGACCTTCACAATCGAGGACGGATCGGCCCCGAGCGTATCCGGCGATACTTACATTGGAGACGGTCTCGGCAACACGTGGTCGGGGACATCGAGCGCCGATCTGGCTTTCGGAAATGGTGGTAACGACACACTCGACGGCCGGGGCGGCAACGATATCATTTTCGGCGGCGACGGCAGTGATTCGATCGATGGTGGCTCCGGCAACGATGTGATCGTGACGGGAACCGGTGCCAATTATGTCGATGCGGGATCGGGGAATGACTTCATCGAGACCTTTGCCTCGGCTCGGTCTGATCAGACAGTGATGGGTGGAGGTGGAGACGACGTTTTCCTCGTTAAACGCGTTGAGAGCGGTTCGTCAGCTAACAGCAATTTCTTGTCGCTCAACGGGGGCGCCGGGGTCGATCTGATGATCCTCGAGGCGGGATCAATGGGCTCCCGTGGTTTGACCCACCAGTTCCTAGATGCGACCACTCTCTCAGTTACTTTCAACCTAGATCGTCAGGACAGCTTTGAAGAGATCGAGACCGCGTTAGCTTCTGGAGGCGTTTATCGCGTTCAGAATGATTGGTGGGGCGTTCCGTATTCGGTAAGGACCTACATTCTGCCAACCGATATCGAACTAGTGGAATATCGGGGAGGAAGTGCGGGCGACTTGTTCCTCGACTGGAGCGGTATTGAAATGACCGCAGCCCTCGGCGGCGGCGGTACCGACGCGCTCTATGCCGACTGGTCCGGAGTGACGGCCGACATCGTCTGGAACCTGACGGTCGACAACGACACTCTCAAAACTCTGTCGAACGGCGTCCAGGTGCAGAGCATCGAGAGGGTGCTTCTAAAGACAGGCTCTGGTGACGACAACCTGGTGCTTGGAGAGCAAGACGACCACGTCGAGACCGGCTCCGGCAACGATGTGATCGTGACGGGAACCGGTGCCAATTATGTCGATGCGGGATCGGGGAATGACCAGGTCATCTACGCCGGTTTGCGGGCTAATTTCAGTATCGCTACGACAGATGGCGTGACCACAGTCACCGGGTCTACAGGAACAGACACGCTGGTCGACGTGGAAGAGCTAGTCTTTGACGATCAGACGATTTCGCTAGTTCCCAACGTCGCGCCGACGGCTTCTCCGATCAATGCGGGGAGCGTGGCCGAGGACAACGGTATCGTGACGCTAGACCTTCTGGGCGACGCAAGCGCCACGGACAGCGATGGTGGCACGCTCGGGGTGGCGAATGTTTTGGTGACTGACCAGACCGGCGCGGCGGTGGTGTTCAGCCTGACCGGCGCGGCGCTGACCATCGATCTGGCGCAGTTTGCCACGGCGCTGGCGGACGGCGAGAGCGCGACCCTGACTGTGGCCTACGAGGTGACCGACGGCCAGGGCGGCGTGACGACGAACAGCGCGACGCTGGTCGTCGACGGACTTGACGGTCCTTTCATTTGGTATCTTGACGGCGATGCGGACGGTTTCGGGGTTGACGACCCGGCGACAAACCAGACTGCTTATGCCGCGCCTGCGGGCACCTCGGCTCTAGCTGGCGACGCGGACGATACCGATCCCTCGGTGTTCCCCGGCGCGCCAGAAAACAATGATCCCACCGGTGCCGTTGCCATCGCAGGGGCGGCGACTCAAGGCGCCACGCTGACGGTCGACACCTCGAGCCTCGCGGATGCAGATGGCCTCGGAACCCTGTACTACGCTTGGCAGCGCGATGGCGCGGATATTCCGGGCGCCACGGGCAGCGCCTACACGCTGACTCAGGCCGATGTCGGCGCCCAGATCAGCGTCGTGGTCAGCTACACCGATGGCGGTAGTACGCTCGAAACTGTGACAAGCGCAGCAACCGCCGCGGTCGTGGGCGTGAACGACCCGCCCGACAACAACGATGGATCTTCGGTGTTCAGTATCGCGTTCGATTACCGTTTCGACAGCAGCGGCTTTTTTGATGATCCAGCTCGTCGCGCTGCGCTGGAGGAGGCGGGGCGGCAATGGGAGGAGATACTCAAGGACGAGTTCGACGACGTGCCAGTCGGCGTCTCCTTCACGATCACCAACCCTTCTGACGGCGTCACGGCCGAGCCGGTCATTCTCACTGATCCCATCGACGATCTTCTCATCTTCGTGGGCGCGCGCAATCTGCCTGGATATCTCGCACTTGGGGGTCCCAGTGGATACTCCGCGGCAGGGGACATCTTCCGGGCACGCATCGCTAGCGATTTCCGAGGCCAAGGTCCTGTCACGGATTTCGAGCCTTGGGCAGGGACAATTGCCTTCGATACCGATGCCAGCTGGAGTTTCGATATTGCAGGCCCGTTGGCTGGCTTCAACGATTTCATTTCAACGGCGTTGCATGAGATTGGCCATGTCCTTGGCTTCGGCACCACGGCTGCCTTCAGTGCGTTCAACCAGGGCGGCACTTTCGTCGGACCCAACACCCTGGCCCTGACTGGTGGCCTCGGTGTGCCTCTCACCTCAAACGAACACGTGCAGGACGGGTACCTGAATGACTCCGTCTTGATGGACCCAACGTCGACCTTGGGCGCAAGGAAGGCGCTATCGGACATCGACAGGGCGATGCTCGCTGACATCGGTTGGGAGATCGACGGCTTCGTCAAGCAGGGAAGCACGCCTCCCATTGCAACGGCCGGGTCCGAGACGATCTTTGGTTCGATTGTCGCTGACGTGATCGACGGTTTGGCCGGTAACGATCAGATACAAGGGAATGGTGGCGATGACATTCTGCGGGGTGGACCCGGGGATGATGTCCTCTTCGGTGACGCCGGCCTGGATATTTTCGTTCTCGCGCCTGGCGACGACCAGAACCAGGTGGCAGACTTCGACATTGCAAACGAAGTGATCAGGTTGCTAGACACTGATTTTGCGTCCGTAGCTGGGGTCCTCGCGGCAATCACAAAGCCCTTCACCAATGTGTCCCGCGTTACGCTGTCGGATGGCAGCTACATGGACGTGTTCCACGCTTCGCAATCCGGAACGCCACTGACCGCCGCGAATTTTGAACTGAGGACCAGCACACCTGATAGTCCATCCAGTGCAGGTGATGACGTCCTGTTGGGTGACGCAGGCGACAACCTGCTTAGTGGCGGCGCCGGCAACGACACGTTGGACGGGGGGGGCGGAATCGACACGGCGGTCTACTTCGGCGACCAGTCCAGCTA
>NZ_JBPBBA010000063.1:0-10857 GCF_050896395.1 Nioella aestuarii
CGGATACATATGAGCGACTTCCGAGAACATGCTAGAAATCATTTGCGGACAGCAGCCGGTACATACATTGGGCCGGTTCGACGCTGATACCCGGTCGCCCACGATCAGCCCGTCGGCCCCGGCGCTGATATGCACCGTTTAGCCGTCCTTCACCTCACCAAAGAGCATCATTCGGCCAGTTGGCTCACATCAATTCCGGCCATCCCCCGGATCGACCACCCCGGACCAGACGCCGCCCGATGTGCCCAAAGTCATATCGCACGATCAGACAATGACCGCTATGCGGGACGAAGCTGCCATTCAGTTGCACTTAGCGAAAGTCCGCTCTCGGATTGTCGTCAAAGCATTGCGCCCAGTCCGGCAGCCTTGACCCGCGCATAGGCCTCGACAGCGATAGCAGTGTCTTGGGCGCCTGTCCCAGTCAGATCGCAGATTGTAACAGCGTCGGGGTCGCGTACGAAACGCTGGGCGCCGGCGATGATTGATCCAAGATCATGAAGCCGTTTGTGCTCGACCGTCACATGCTGGAGTTCACCGCCGATCCGGCATTGGTCGATCACATCACATACGATGAAATCAGCCCGGTCAAGGACGCCCGCCTCCAGCTCCTGTTTTCCGGGCAAATCAGATCCCATCGCCGTAATGTGCAGGCCAGAGTGTATCCAGTCGGCAGGAATTACAGCTTTCGTCGCAGGTGTCGTTGTCACGATAGTTTGCACGGTTCGGACCATTTCTTCCGCTGTCGCGCATGGCTCAACCGGAATGCCCAAGCGTTCGGCCATCTCGTCGCAGTATTTCGAAACAGAAGTCGAATTCCTTCCGAAGACCAGCAACCGCTCAAAACTACGTACAAGCGAGAGACTTTCTATCTGATAGCGCGCCTGAACGCCGGTGCCGAGAACGCCAACAGTGTGCACGTTTTGAGGTGCGAGATACTTCCCCGCCACTGCCCCGGCGAGACCGGTGCGCAAATCCATTAGGAACCCGTTGTCGAGGAATACGCAGTCAAAAACTCCGGTCTTGGCGTTCATCAAGGCCACGATGCTGCTGCAACTCGGCAAGCCGATTGTCGGGTTGCGGAAGAAGCCCGTGGCGATCTTGACCGCAATATGATCAATGCCGTCCACGAATGCGCCCTTGGTATCCACAGCGCTCTCAGCATCAACAGTGATGTGCATTACCGGCGGCATCGAAACCCGCCCCTCGGCAATCCACCGAAAGGCCCGCTCGACCGCGGCAAGAGCGCTCTTGTCAATCGACAGGCAAGTTCTCAGTTCGCTTTCCGTGACGACCAACGTTCCCATTTTACGCCATCCCTTCGTGTGTTGCGAAAGGTTAGGCAGATTCACACGGCATGTCACATCCCATCTGCATGGTCAGACATCGTGCCGCTTTGCAGCATTCGTGCGTTAAGGGCTCAATCCTGCCACTCCCAAAAAGGCCCCGCACTTGCGGGGCCTTTTCTTCGTCAGTGCACCACGGCATCGTCTGGCTTGGGCCGGTTCGAGGCGGACACCCGGTCACCGACGATCAACCCGTCGGCCCCGGCGCTGACATGCACCGTTTCGCCGTCCTTCACCTCTCCGGCCAGGATCATTTCGGCCAGTTGGTTCTGCAGGGCGTTCTGGATCACCCGCTTCAAGGGCCGCGCCCCGAAGACCGGGTCATAGCCTTCATCGGCCAGCCATTTCCGCGCGCCGTCGTCCAGATCCAGCGTGATCTTGCGATCTGCCAGACGCTTTTCAAGACGACGCAGCTGAATGGCCACGATCCCATCCATATCGGCCCGCGTCAGGCGGTCGAAGATGATGGTCTCGTCCAGGCGGTTCAGGAATTCCGGCCGAAAATGGGCGCGCACGGCGTCCATCACATCCCGCTTGGCGTCGGATGCATCCGCCCCGTCGGGCAGCTGGCTCAGCGCCTGCGCCCCAAGGTTCGAAGTCAGCACGATGAGCGTCTGCTTGAAATCCACCGTGCGGCCCTGCCCGTCGGTCAGTTGCCCGTCATCGAGCACCTGAAGCAGCACGTTGAACACATCCGGATGCGCCTTCTCGACCTCGTCGAACAGGACCACCTGATAGGGCCTGCGCCGGACCGCTTCGGTCAGCACGCCGCCCTCGTCATAGCCGACATAGCCCGGAGGCGCGCCGATCAGGCGGCTGACCGCGTGTTTCTCCATGAACTCGGACATGTCGATGCGCACCATCGCCTGGTCGTCATCAAAGAGGTACTCGGCCAACGCCTTGGTCAGTTCCGTCTTACCCACGCCGGTCGGCCCAAGCATCAGGAAGCTGCCCAAAGGACGGTTCTCATCGTTCAGACCTGCCCGCGCCCGGCGCACGGCGTTTGAAACGGCGCGAACGGCGGTCCGCTGACCAATCACCCGCTTGCCGATTTCTTCTTCCATGCGCAGCAGCTTTTCGCGCTCGCCTTCCAACATCTTGGACATCGGAATACCGGTCCACCGCTCGACCACGGATGCGATCTGTTCGGGCCGCACGGCCTCTTCGACCATCAGGTCATTGTCCTGCTGTTCTGATTCCGCCAGTTGCTTTTCAAGCTGCGGGATGACGCCATAAGACAGCTCTCCGGCCTTCGCCAGATCACCCTGCCGCTTGGCCTGATCAAGCTCTGCGCGGGCATGATCCAGCTTTTCCTTCAGCCCACGGGCTGATTCCAGCTTGTCGCGCTCCGACTGCCATTGCGCCGTCAGCTCTGCCGATTTCTGCTGCAACTCGGACAAGTCCTTTTGCAGCTTCACCAGCCGATCCTTCGACGCCGCATCATCCTCTTTCTTCAGTGCTTCGGCCTCGATCTGCTTTTGCAGGATATCGCGGTCAAGCGCGTCCAGTTCCTCTGGCTTGCTGTCCACCTCCATCCGCAACCGGCTTGCCGCCTCGTCCATCAGGTCGATGGCCTTGTCCGGCAGGAACCGGTCGGTGATGTAGCGATGGCTCAGCTGCGCGGCAGCCACCAAGGCAGCGTCGGAAATCCGCACGCCGTGGTGCAGTTCGTATTTCTCCTTGATCCCGCGCAGGATCGACACGGTATCTTCCACCGTCGGTTCCTCCACCATCAGCGGCTGGAACCGGCGGGCAAGGGCCGCGTCTTTCTCGACATATTTGCGGTACTCATCCAGCGTGGTGGCACCCACACAGTGCAACTCGCCCCGCGCCAGTGCCGGCTTGATCAGGTTCGCTGCATCCATCGCGCCATCGGTCTTGCCCGCGCCCACAAGCGTGTGCATCTCGTCGATGAAGAGGATGATTTCACCAGCGGCCGCGCCGATTTCATTCAGAACCGCTTTGAGCCGTTCCTCGAACTCGCCCCGGTATTTCGCGCCAGCAATCAGCGCGCCCATATCCAGCGCCATGAGGGTCTTGTTGCGCAAGGATTCCGGCACGTCGCCATTGACGATGCGCAAAGCCAGACCTTCCGCAATCGCCGTCTTACCGACGCCGGGTTCACCGATTAGCACCGGGTTGTTCTTGGTCCGGCGGCTCAGCACCTGCATGGCACGGCGAATTTCCTCGTCGCGGCCAATGATCGGGTCAATCTTACCCTCGCGCGCCGCTTCCGTCAGGTCGCGGGCGTATTTCTTCAGCGCCTCATAGCTGTCTTCCGCCCCGGCGCTGTCCGCCGTGCGCCCCTTGCGCAGATCGTTGATCGCAGCATTCAATGCCTGAGCATTCACGGCGCCTGCATCCAACGCATCCTTGGCCTTGGATTTCACCATCGCCAGAGCGGTCAGGATCCGTTCGACGGCCACGAAACTGTCGCCAGCTTTTTCAGCCAGCTTCTCGGCCTCGGTCAGCACCTTCACGGTCTGCCCGTCCATGTAAAGCTGCCCGGAAGCGCCGGTCACTTTCGGAAGTTTCGACAGCGACAGGTCCAGCGCCTCGGCCACGCGCTTGGCGTTGCCGCCCGCGCGAGTGATAAGGTTCGAGGCCATGCCCTGATCGTCGTCAAGAAGTGCCTTCAGCAGGTGTTCGGGAACCAGTTTCTGATGATCTTCCCGTTGTGCGATGGTCTGCGCGGCCTGAAGGAACCCGCGCGCGCGGTCGGTGAACTTTTCTAAGTTCATGCCAAGTCTCCTTTTCTAAGCGCCTGCCTTTCGCCCCGCCCAGAATTCCGGCACGGGGCCATTTGCAGGCCTTGTCAGATAGATGGGGAAGGAAACGCGTCATCACAAGATTGCTACCTAGGATTCCTTTTCGAAAAATTCTTCCCATTTCTTTTGAACCGGGCAGCCACCCCGCCCGACACATGACCATAAGCCATATCTGGAACCCGAAGCCATGACCCGCATCGCCCTGACCCATGTTGCCTACGACGCCCGCCGCGCCTGTTTTCATGCCCGCGCTGTGCTGGACGACCGCGCCCCGGTCGACTGTCGCTGGCACGGCCCGCAAGGGGCCGCGTTCTCTCGCATTGCCTCTGGCCTCTCGCAGGCCGCCCTCCGCCACCGGCGGTAACAGTTTCCCCAAGGCGCAGCCGCCTGCCCCCGTCCCTCAATGGCTGCGCTTTCAGACAGGATGACCCCCCGTCTCTCAAGGTCTCCTGCTGCCCGGCCCGGTCGCTTCCCCCCGTCGCGACCGGGCCGTTTTCTGTCTGGCCGCATGGACAGCAGGCGCGTCGCGCCCTAAAGCATCGCCCCAGTGCAACCGGAAGGACCCAAGCCATGAGTGATGACCGCCTGATCGCCGCCCTTGACGTGCCCAATGCCCTGCAGGGGCTGAAACTGGCCGAGGAGATCGGCGATGCCGTCAGTTTTTATAAGATCGGGCTGGGGATGCTGACCGGCGGCGGGCTGGCACTGGCCAATGAGCTGAAACAGGACCACGGCAAGCGCATCTTTCTGGACATGAAGCTCTTCGATATCGGCGCGACGGTCGAGGCCGCCGTGCGCGGGCTGGCGCAGTTCGATCTGGATTTCCTGACCGTGCAGGGCGACCCGCAGGTGGTGCGCGCCGCGAAAGAGGGCGCATCGGGCAGCAACCTGAAGATCCTCGCCGTCACGGTGCTGACCTCGCTCGACCGGGACGATCTGGACGCCAACCTGATCAAGGCGGGCGACGTGCAGGATATCGTGCTGGAACGCGCCGCCAAGGCGTTCGAGGCCGGGGCCGACGGCGTCATTGCCTCGCCCCACGAAGCCACGCAGATCCGTAGCCTGCCAAACGCCGAAGGCCGCCTGATCGTGACCCCCGGCGTACGCCCGGCGGGGTCAGCCAAGGGCGACCAGAAGCGCGTGATGACCCCCGCGGCCGCGCTTGCCGAGGGGGCCGATCATATCGTGGTGGGCCGCCCGATCTGGACAGCTGAGAACCCCCGCGCCGCTGCGCAGGCGATCCTCGCCGAACTGCCTTAGTTCGCGACCTGAAAGGCGGTGCCGCGCCGCGCACCGGTTTCAACTTCGTCCAGCATCGCGACGGCATAATCCTCAGCGCTGATCGTGCTGAGGCTGCCATCGGGCGCGGCCATCGCCTGACGCCAGCTGGTCCGGTACTGACCCGTCCGTTCACCGGGCGCAATCAGGCTGGCGGGCGCGATGAAGGTGTAGTCCAACCCCTTCTGCGACAGCCGCTCATAGCTTTTGCGCATCGCCTGTGCCTCGGACCGGTATTCGTCAGGCAGGATATCGGCCAGGGGAGAACCGTCGGGCAGGTTCAGCGTTCCCGCCCCGCCCACGTGAAAGATCGGCGTGCCCGAGGGGGCGATGTGATCTTCGATGGCTTCGGCGACCTGTTCCATATCGGCAAATGCATCGCCCGAGCTACGGGGTGATATCGTCACGATCACCGCGTCGGCAGCGCCTGCAAGGGCAGCCAGCCCGTCTGGCTTGGCCATATCAAGCGCCACCTTGGACACGCCTTCGGCAATCTTTTCCGGGTTACGGGCCGTACCGGTAACCTCGTGCCCGCGCGCAACGGCCTCGGCCGCGATACGGCTGCCGATCATGCCGGATGCCCCCAATACGAGAAGCTTCATCTTGATCCTCCAGGATATCTTAGTTACGTCTAGTAACCAGATACTCAGTCACAAGCACCTGCGGAATACGGTGCTGTTCGTCACATAGTTACCTGAAGGGAAGCGCATGACCGCCCGCCGCAGCCAAAGCTACGCCTGCCCCATTCGCGATGTTCTGGACCGGGTCGGGGACGCGTGGTCTGTTCTGGTTATCCTGGAACTATCACGCGGGCCTTGCCGCTTCAATGCATTGCAGCGGGTGATCAACGGCATCTCTGCCCGGATGCTGTCCGTCACTCTGCGCCATCTGGAACGCGACGGGCTGGTTTCCCGCAAAGTGTTGGACAGCTCGCCGCCGCAGGTGGAGTACGCCCTCACAGACACCGGCCGGTCTCTGAACGAGGCCATGGGTCAGCTCGCCCAATGGGCAGAGGCCAACCAACCCGCGATACGCAAATCCCGCGCCACTTATGACGCAGGAATGGAGAAGGCTGCCGGGTAAGCCCGGATCAGTTTTCGTTGATATCGTGGTCGAAGGTCTTCACCTGGCCGCGATAGACACCCAGGAAGCGCCGCAGCAACAGCCAGGCGATCAGCGACACAACCGCAAAGCTCAGCAGTAGAACCGGGACCGAGCCGGCAATGAAGGCGGCGGGGGCGCCACCGATCAGCAGGATCAATGCGATCACCCCCGCACCAACCCCGAAGCCAAGCAAGACGAAGGTCGGAAGAATGACCTCGCCAACCGCCAGCAAGATCGCCAACGCCCCCCAGGCCCACCAGGTGTTCCAGATATCCATCAGCCCCGGCCCTTAAGCATCTGGAAGGCCTTGCCGAAGGCATCGGCGGCATCGGCAGGAACGATGATGGTCTGAGACCCGTTTCCGGTTGCCATCTGCCCCAGGGCCTCGACCTGTTTCAACGCCACTTGGTACTGGGCAGCCTCCAGCCCGTTATCGGCGATGGCTGCGGCGACAACCCCGGTTGCATAGGCTTCCGCGTCGGCCTGAATGCGGCGGGCTTCAGCGGCCTTCTGTGCCGCGTAAAGCTCGGCATCGGCGGAAAGTTCCACGGCGCGTTTCTGACCTTCGGCTTCAGTCACCTGCGCCCGCCGG
Organism: Nioella aestuarii; assembly: GCF_050896395.1. NCBI lineage: Bacteria > Pseudomonadati > Pseudomonadota > Alphaproteobacteria > Rhodobacterales > Paracoccaceae > Nioella > Nioella aestuarii. Next base: position 7,086 of record NZ_JBPBBA010000063.1, read on the forward strand.
GCGCGTTCGGCGTTCAGCTGCTGCAACATCGCATCGCGCGTCGCCTGGTCGAGATTCACGTCAAGGATTTCCGCCCGCGTCACCTCGATACCCCAGGCATCGACCGCATCCTCAACACTCGCCTTGATCTGAGTGATCAGCGCCGAACGGTTCGATTGAACCTCATCAAGGTCCATCTTGCCGATCTCGGCCCGGACGATCCCTGCCACGGTGGTGGCAATCGCAGCGTCCACATCGCGGATCCGATAGACGGTCTTTTCCGGTTCAAGGATGCGATAGAACACCGAGGTGTCGATCTGCACCAGCACGTTATCCTTGGTGATTGCGTCCTGCGTGGCATTCGGCAGCTGACGTTCAAGGATCGAGATCTTATGCGCCACCCGGTCGAGGAAGGGCACGATAAAGTTGATCCCCGGCCCAAGTACGGCCCGCAGTCGTCCGAACCGTTCAACAACGAATTTCTGGCTCTGCGGCACGATGCGAATGCCAAGGTAGATGCAGAGAATGATGAAGCCTGCCAGCAGCAGGATCACCAGGTTGCCGCCCAACAGGGCGTCGAGAATGGCTTCGATATCCATGGTATTGGTATCCTCGTTCTTCATACGCGGAACTATGCAGTCGGGTTGAAAATTGGTCTAGGGCGTATGTGGGCCGGTTTGGCCGATAGAACAAGGCCGATCTGAGGAAGACCCGGTCAGGGCCAGCCTGTGACTGGCCCGTGGCGGCAATCAATTCCGAGCAAAACCACCCCCTGGTCAGAGGATGGCAGACCCACCGAAGCAGTCCTTTGGAGTCAGATCAGGCCACTGCCTTCCCAACCAGCTTCGCAGCGATCCACCCCGGTACCTGCCGCGCGGACATCGCGCGGGGGTACGGCAGCTCTTCCATCTCCGGCACATCGCCATAGAGGGCCTCGAACTCCGCATAATTGTCGAAAACCCGGCGGCTGACGTTGTCGATGAAGGTCTCCGCAGGGGCACCGTTGGCGAGGATGATCTCATGTTCCTCGGTTTCGATATGGTAGACCGTGTAGCTCTCGCCCATCTCGCGCAGAGGCACCCGCGTGATCGTCGTCCCGTTCACCAACGCCCCCGCGTGGCAGATCACGCCCCCGACCAGCATCCCGTGATCGGCGGTCACCGTCAGCGGTTCCAACGGCACCCCCTGCCCAAGCGACCCGGCCTCAAACCGCACGGGCATCAGCCGTTCGGCGGGGCCAAAGCGGGTCGCAACCGTCTGGCGGCCGATCCATTTGACGGGCACGGCGCGGCCCTCGGCGGTCAGGACAGTGTCGCCAATCCGCAGGCGCTCCACCGCGACCTCGCCCGCTGGCGTCGCGATCCCGCTTCCGGCAAGGAAGCAGTAGAGGTAGGGGCCGGTGGCCTGAAAAAAGACGTTCTGCCCCGACAGGTTGCTGTCCGCCAGAAGCCAGGTCTGGCCTGCACCCGTCGGGCTGGTCGAGATCATCACGCCGCCCTGATCGGTCGTTCCCCTGTAGTAGAAGGTGGACCCGCTGTATTCCACGGCGTCCCCCACGGCAGTCGATCCGTCGATCGTAAGATCCGCCTCGGTCAGGGGCGTTGTGGGCGTGGACGCACCGGTAATGTTGTAGGCGGGCCCTTCCAGCAGGTTGGTGGAGGCCCCGATGAAATGAATGAATGCAAAACTGTAGCTAGCCATGACTTCCCCCCCGGAGCCTTTGTTGCGTCGTCAAATCAGGGTGACGCACCGACGGGCCTGTCAGCGCCTCACGATCCTTGCGTGTAGAGAACACAAGCTTAACGAGTGGACACTCATGCCGTCAACGAAACCGAGAGACTTCTGCGCAGCCATCCCGGCACCTGCCGTGCGCTCATCGCGCGGGGGTAAGGCAGTTCCTCCATCTCGGGCACGTCGCCATAAAGCGCCTCGAATTCCGCGAAGTTGTCAAAGACGCGGCGCGAGACATTATCGATAAACGTCTCGGCAGGCGCGCCATTGGCAAGGATGATCTCGTGGGCTTCAGTTTCGATGTGATAGACCGAATAGGTCTTGCCCATCTCTTCCAAGGGCACCTGCGTTATGGTCGACCCATTAACCAGCGCTCCTGCATGGCAGATGACACCATCCACCAGCATTCCGTGATCCGCCGTCACAGTAAGGTCGGTGTGTGGCAGGCCATTACCCAGGGACCCGGAGACAAAGCGTACCGGCATCAGGCGTTCGGCGGGGCCGAACCACGTGGACACCGTCTGGTGACCGATCCATTTGACAGGAACAGATCGGTCATCGGCTGTTAGGACGGCGTCACCAATGTGCAGCTCTTCTACCTTTGTTTCACCTGACGGGGTTGAGATCATTGTGCCTTTTGAAAAGCAGTAAAGCGTTTGCAGATCGAATGTCCCTGAGCCGGAAACGGTTGTGATTGTGATCTGGTCGGCGGCAGAGTTATCCAGAAAGAAGTCGGTTAACGTGATGGTCTCGACGGTAGCGCCGGGTCCGCCAATGTCAGAGGTCACCGTGATGATGAGATCGTCGGGATTTACACCAGACCTTGTCCCAGTGATCACGCCGCTGGTTGCGGAAAGATCGACGTGAATGTCGTATCCAAATGCCGGATCGTTGGCCAGTTGGATTATATCATCGCCAATCGAACCGGCGGTAAAGTAGACTTGATTGTCATTCCCTCCGACGAGGTTGAATGTCTCGTCGGCCGCAGTGGACGTAAAGCTGTTGTTTCCCCCGTTCCCGTTTATTGTGACCATGCGACTTCCCCCTTTTGAGGTGACATAATCGAAGGATAAAGGTTACTTTTCAAGATGGTTGCCGGCGGCTGTCACTTACTGCGTGATTACACTTGGTTGACGCGTGAAGGTGCTTCTTGAGTGCATGTTCGCAAGCGCAGGGTGGAGAACCCTGTCCACCACTCCCGACAAATTCGCCTTTCCCCGCCCCCCGTGTATGCTGTCCACATGGAACCGAAAGGGGTAAGGCCATGACGCCATTGCGCATCATCCTGCTCGTGCTGGGGGCCGCGGTGCTGATCGCGCTTGGGGTGGCCTGGTACTTTGTCTCGACTGCCTGTTACATCTGCTTTTAAGGCACTGGCCGGATCACCGACTTGTTCGCACGCCCGATGCACCGGGGGTGTACATGTGGTGCCCCCTTTTTTCGGGGTTTTCGCATTGCGCCATCCATGGTCTGGTAACGCAAAAGGAGATGGCGAATGAATGGTGCGGAATCCCTTGTGAAAACCATGCTGGCCAGCGGCGTTGACGTCTGCTTCGCCAATCCCGGCACGTCCGAGATGCACTTCGTGGCAGCGCTGGACAGTCACCCCGACATGCGCTGCATCCTGTGCCTGTTCGAGGGCGGAACCTCCGGCGCAGCGGACGGGTATTACCGCATGTCAGGCCGTGTCGCGGCCACAATGCTGCACCTCGCACCGGGCTTCGGAAATGCCTTTTCCAACCTCCATAATGCGCGCAAGGCGGGCAGTGGCGTGCTCAACGTTATGGGCGATCACGCAACCTATCACCTCAAACATGACAGCCCGCTGAAAGGCGATACCGAGGGCGTCAGCCAAGCGATAAGCCATTGGACACGCAGCAGTTTATCATCCGCGGACGTGGCAAGTGACGGGGCGGACGCCATTCGAGCGGCGCGCGCGAAGGGCGGGCAGATTGCAACGCTGATCCTGCCTGCCGACACCGCCTGGGGCGATGGGGCCGCGCCTGTGACTGCCGCTTCTGCGCCGCCGCTTCACCGCCCGTCCGAGGCCGATCTGGACGCC
>NZ_JBPBBA010000064.1:0-10515 GCF_050896395.1 Nioella aestuarii
AAACTCAATCAAGGATGAGCCAGAGCCTCCAAAACAAAACCCGCTCTGATGTCCCAAATTATCTGACGACGGACAATGAAAGGACTGACCAATGACGGACACCACCAAGACCGAACAGCTACGCGCGCACCTCGCCGCGCGCCTCGCCCAGAACGGCTGCGACAGCTACGGCATCTTCCAGTTCGGAGAAGGCACCAACGCAAACGTCGCCCAAGGCAACGGATGCAACACCAGACTCCTCTTCCAGTTCGGATAGTAAGACCCGCACTCGCGTTCGGCAGCGAAAGGTCATTCCCGGACCCAGCCCCATTTCGGTCAATCTACGCGCTCCCCTGGTCCCATGGGAGCGCGCATTTCTATGCGACCTACTTGCTGTCCGTCCCGGCGGTACCACCATTGGTCATGGAGCAATCCATTGCATCCGTGTTCTCAAAGCAAAGCCCGGTCCCATTCTGCGGTTCGTCGCAGATCCCGTCAAAGGACAGGGAGCAACTGTTCAGATCACCAGGTGTTCCACGTAGGTGCTCACAGTCGGCGGAGTCCGTGTAGGGGGCGCAGACCTGATCCTCCGTAAATATCTCTTCACAGGAGTACCCAAGCCCCGTGGGCCCGATAACGGGGCAAAGCCGTCGCCCGATGCGTAACTCGTCGCAGCGCCGGTCAAAGGCGGTGTCACAGGTGTTGGCCTCACGCACTGGCTGACAGTCGGCTGTATCGGTCAGGGCATCGCATGTACCGGTGCCGATCTGCGCTTCGTCACAGACCCCATTTCGGGCCGTGTCGCAGGCGTTCACCCCCCCGGTCGCAGCGCCTTCCACCTCGCAGTCAAATTGATCACCCGCGCTCCCGCAAAGGGAATTTCCGCCCGGATTTAGTGTGGTGTCGCATATGAGATCGAAAGAATATATACAGCTATTGAGCCCGCCGAGTGGGGCATGGATGGCTGCGGTGGCTGCCCAGCAATCAAACTGATCTGTGCCCGGCCAGCACAGGCCCGTAGCGCCTCGGCCAAGTTCATCGCAAACTCCGTTATCCGACCATGGGCAGGATTCGGCCCAAATCCGCTGGCGCGGGGTTCGGCAGTCGCTGGAATCGGTGCTGAAGGCGCAGGAGCCGTCACCCAGGTCAGGTTCTTCACATGATCCATTATTGGCCGTCGCGCAGGTATCCCGTTGCACCAACTCATTGCAGTCGAACGTGTCGGTGCCCGGCTCGCACTCACCGCCGCGGCCAATACCCGGATCGCAATAGCCATCATATGCGTTCGAGCAGGAATTCAACCGGGCGTCGTCGCAATCGGTTGTATCGGTTCCGGGGGCGCAAAGGATCTGGCCGAGGAACCAAGGGGTGTCTTCCGTGATAAAGCCCGGTTCGTTGCAAGATCCGTCATTTGCATAGGGGCAGGAATCCGGTCCCCCGGGCGGGCCGTCGCAGTCGAAACTATCGGTCCCCGCGGGACAGAGCCCGGTCCCGATGCCGGGCTCATCGCATATTCCGTCGCCGGCGTTCCAGCAGGCATTGGGATCTTCATACCATTGCGCGCAGTCCGCACTATCGGACCCATGTTCGCAATGGCCGCGGCCGATCCCCATTTCGTTACACACACCATCCCCGATCAACTCCGGCGGGCAGGATGCGGTTTGTGCCAGTGCCTTCGGGGCGTTCAGGAAAAACACGCCAAGTCCCAGGCACAATACTGTGGCGACCAGTCCTACGCTGCATGACGATCTGGTCATTTGCCCCACTCCTTCTTCGTCGCACCACATGGTAGGGTAGTTTCCGGCAGGGTGAGACGCGTTGATTTGTGTCAAGGCCTCCAACTAGGCTCACAGGTCGTGCATACATGCACAAATCGGCTGATAGCCGATGCTCCCCTTTCCCCGGACAGAGTCGTCCACGGGTTTCGTGATGGGTATGCCGAGCGCGGTATAGCCGTTGAGTACGGCGATGCGGACCTGGAGCTCTGCGACCTGACGGTCGAAGTCCCGCGCCATGAGCCGCTGGCCCAGCAGTTTCACACAATGCATCTTCGTCTCGACGCGGCTTCGTCGGTGATATCCGCTCCATCGTCGCCAGAGGGCGCGGCCCAGGTATTTCGACGCCCGCAGGGCTTCGTTTCGGGCCATTGCTCCGGCGGTGACGGTCTTCCACGGCTTCGCATTCTTGCGGGGCGGAATGACAGCGTGCGCGCCGCGGTCGGCGATGGCGTCGTGGCACTTGCGGGTATGAATCCCGACCCTGGTTTATTCCGTGTCCTGCCATCCTGCCATTAAGCCGAGATTAATGTCATAGACATGTAAGATACAGGCTTCGAAGGAGCCTGCTGTCGCTCTGGCCGTGAGCCGATACTCTTGGATAGGTTCGTCCGCTATCCCGTCTGCAATCCACTTCAGCCAGAGACGAAAACCCAGCGTATTGTTGGTTGATTGTGCGATCTGAAACTGATTTTCAATGTTTGCGGCCATAGCCGGCAATGCGGCCAATGCCCCGTTCTCTTCGAGCGTTCTTGTCGCTAGGTGTTCAGTCCCGGCATCTGGTGGATCGGATTTAGGATGAATCGATCTGGCTCAGATGTCCAGATTTTGCAGATGTACTCGTAGGGTGTCAGACCGTTGAGCGTCTTCAGCCTGCGGGCAAAATTGTAGGCTGCCATGAAGTCTGCGAGATGCGTGCGCAACTGATCGTGATTGTCGTAATGATACCGCTTGACCGTGGCGTCCTTGATCGTGCGGTTCATCCGTTCGACTTGGCCGTTGGTCCAGGGGTGATTGGGCTTTGTCAGTCGGTGCTCGATTCCGTTGGCATCGCAAATCATGTCAAAGCGCATAGGCCGGGAATAGGGCGTATTCCGGTTGCGTGGCTGCTCTGCGAACTGGATGCCATTATCGGTGAGGATTGTGTGAATGCGGTAGGGAACAGCCCCGAGCAAGTACTCAAGGAACTCCCACGCGGTCTTGCGATTGGCCTTTTCGACAAGCTGAGTAACGGCGTACTTGCTGGTCCGATCAATGCCTACGAAGAGATAGAGCTTGCCCTCGACAGTTTGGACCTCTGCAATATCAACGTGGAAGAAGCCGATAGGATAGCGCTTGAATTTCTGACGTTTTGGCTTGTCACCATCCATGTCCGGCAAACGCGATATACCATGCCGCTGAAGGCACCGATGCAGCGCCGACCGTGTCAGGTGCGGGACCGAAGGCTGGAGGGCATAAAGGCAATCGTCCAGCGGCAGCAAGGTGTGTCGCCGGAACGCGATGATCATTGCCTCCTCCGCTTCACTGAGAACGGTTGAGCGTGGCTCTTTCGGCCCCGTTTTTCGATCTTCAACGGTCTTGCGGTTTCGCCACTTGGCAACTGTCTTCGGGTTGATACCGAGTTCCTTGCTTAGCGACGTGATCGAAGCTTGCGATCGCTGTATTGCTGCTCTGACAGCGTGCGTGGTCGTGGCGCTGCCATGACGAACTTGTCCCATAGTGCTTCCTTCCATTCTATCGAAAGGATCACACCATCAAACCGTGGGATCAAACAGCTAGGGACATCGCATCATTTGGATCGCCATCGACTGTAGAAGATTCTACCGCAATCATTTGAAAAGCCATGCAATCTTGGAACATCCGGGACCGCTCGTTAGCCCATGCTGGGCCGCTGGCAGTTGTTGTAAATGTCATGGTAACCAATAGCATCCAGAGCACCACTACCGCCCTTGCACCCGTGCCAGCATCGCTGCCGCACTTTCGCGCGCTGACTGACCCCAACAGCATGAAAAGGTTCATGGCAGATCTCCAAAATCCAAAGCATACATGCACTCTTAGCATGGGCGGAAATCGCCCGCTCAACAATCTCGGCAAGGCCCACGCGGCCCTACGATGCGCAGCAACGTCCAAGCGCACGGTCGGTCGATGGATCTGCGCAAACAGCGCGACCTGGACCCGATGCTTCCGAAACCCGAACCCCGGCAGTAACCCGCGATGCTCCGCAAGGTGGTCGCCCTGTTCCGGCTGGTGATCTCGTCGATCAAGGCCCGGATAGCCAGCCCGGCCTCGAAGGCCTCGCCCCAGAAGTCAATGAGCGAGACGCCGCGCGCCAGGGCGGAACGCAGGACGGGCGGAACGCTGCGGATAACGGTCAGCAAGAGGCGGTAGGGAAAAGCCCCTCCAAGCGCCCGGTTCTGAACGACAGCGAAAAAGCCAAGCTGGACGACATCACCGCCGAGAATGTCTTTGGCCGGGAGATCTCTGGCGAGATCATGCGCCGCCACGCCGGGAACACCGGGGAATTGCGCAGCGAGGCAACAGTATTTCGGGCGCAAGCCCAAGGGGACCGGTTCGCTGCGCGAGTGCTGACAGAGCTTTCCGATCTGGACGACATCTTCGCCAACCCGACCAGCACAGCCAGCACGATCGAGGGCGTGTTTTCGGACATCATGCCAGATGCGCGCTACATCGGAGAAATGCAGACGCCAGAGGAAACAGCAGAGGCGGGGGCTGATGAACGCCACCTCCTGCGGACGCCCGGCGGCAACGACTTTGTGGTTTACCAAGACGAGGATCGCGTTTGGATTGATGTCCACCTACTGAAAGAGGGCGAGGGCGGAAACAGAGTCCACTCCGCGATCTCGGGCTACGCTATCAACACCGGACGCACGTTCATTGGCGACCCCGCAGGTCTTTCACCAGAAGCTTTGAGCCGCCGCACCGAGAACATGCTGTCATCGGCCCTCAAGCATGGCACCACCGAGCACCTTGAGCCACATGAATACCAGACACGCGGGGACGAAAGTCTTGGCGTCCCGCCTTTGCGCTGGAAATCTGGGGATCACTTGGGTAGCATCCAACGGATGATCGACGTGTTGACGGAAAGTGTCGCCCACTATGTCCCGGAGATCCGCCGTGCTCGATACGATTTCCAAACCGGAACCTTCCGAACGTCTCAAGGCGAACGCCTATCTGATGAGATGCTTGATGGGTGGGCATCTCGATTTGAAAGAATGCGAGAGGCGGGCATTGGGAGTCGAACGGCGTTGTTGCACAAATCGGTTGAGCGATTAATCTTGCGAATCCAGCTTGGTAGCTGTTTCAGTAGACCCACACTCCCCGACCTGCAAGACCAGGAACCGGCCGGCCTACAGTAAGCCGGTGAGGCGCCACTGGTTCAAGCCCACCGGCGCACGCGCTCAAGCGCCGATGCTCGCTGACGATCCACTGACCGGCAGGGCATTGAGCAGCAATGTCCCGAGAGGTTGGCTCGATCCTGAGATGAACTGGGATGCCCTACCAACAGGCAGGCGTGGCCGCCAGCAGACATACAGCGATACTGCCATTCAGACCTGCCTGACGATTGTCTGACGTCAGCGCCAATGGGACAGTTTAGGGTGGTTTTTCAAGCTGTTCAGATCGAGCATCGGCCAAGTTGATAACTTCTCTCAATCCACGTTTATCTTATGTTTGAAGGCCAAGGTAATTCTCCCGCAAAACCATTTCCAAGGCAGCACGGCACATGGCGATGGCTGCTGCCGGTGATCGCGCGAAGTAGGCCCGGATCGCGTCGTTCAACAATTCGAACAATGACCCCTTTTCGGTGACACCGTGACGGTCAGAAACATGGGCCAGGACGAACACGGCTGGCACCTTGTTCCAGCGACCGAATGCCTTTTCGACGCTGATAACCCCTTGCATTCGGACCAAGTCAGACCCACGCTGCGGTAAGTTTTAATGGATCGAAGCATGACCTGGTTTGCCGACTATATCAAACGCACCGATGACCGCCTTTTGATGAAATGGGCGCATTATTTCGACGTTTACGAGCGTGAACTGACGCGGTTCCGCTCTCGCCCGATCACCTTCCTTGAAATCGGCGTCTACAGGGGCGGCTCGATTCCGATGTGGCGAGAATATTTTGCCGACGACGCCACCCTTGTCTTCGTCGATATCGACCACGACTGCGCCGCCCATGCCGATCCCGGCACCCATGTCGAGATCGGCAATCAGGCCGACCCGGCCTTCCTGAACAGCCTTGCCGAGACATACGGCCCCTTTGACGTGGTGCTGGACGATGGCAGTCATATCAACGCCCACCAGATCGCCAGTTTCAACGGCCTCTGGCCGCATATGAAACCGCAAAGCCTCTACATGGTCGAGGATTGCCACACCGCCTACTGGCCCGGCTTTGGCGGCGGCTACCGCAACGAAGCCAGCTTCATCGAGTTCGCAAAGCGCAAGGTCGACGCCATGCACAGTTGGTACACCGACCAGGACGCGATGTTCCCCTTCGACCCGATCGCCAAGGAACTTGCAGGCGTGCGCTTCTACGATTCAATCGTCGCTTTCGAAAAACGCGTGCAAGCCGAACCGCCGTTCTCCATCACCTCGCAAAATGGCGAGGTCAAAGGCTCGCGCAAGGCGCTGCAGGTCAGGGGCCGCACTTCGATCTTCAAAGGTAAGGACGGCAGCTAGCCGCGCTTTGGCTAGTTGCCTCATCCGGTTCGCGCTGTGCTTCTTCAAACCCGCATCGAACCTGAACTCCGATCTGACGCGTCTCTATGAGGCAAGCATTCTGTCCGTGATGCGGCAGGTGCCCATTCAAGATCTCTTGACTCATCGGCTGCGGCCTTCTTACAATTCTTTGCATAGGAAGCTGCCGAGCCCACATGGCCCACATGCTCGAAAAGAGCATATGCTATAGTAGCTCTTTTGATGGCTAGGGGGTGCCATCGACTTTTATAGCGTAATAGGTAGATATTTGCCCCCCCCCCCCATATCTTTTATTGGAGGTTGATATGCCCGGGCTTATTCTTTTTTCACCTACAGATCAAGACGGCAATATTTCCGTCACAGATCAGGAAGTGCTCGGCGCACCACTTATCACCGATACCGTAACTGGGCGATTTACATCACCGGCAACCTGGCCTCTTCCAGAAATCCGCGAAACACATTATTTCAGATTGCTTCCAGGTCAGACCGTATATCTATTTCGCGATCAATTCATTACGCCAGTAACCGATGGTGAACTTTATACCGCCGAACAAACCTTAAGGGTTGCTGGTGGCCAAGATGATCCTAATGTTAGCTATGTAGCCAACCTCTTCCTGACGCAACAGTTTATTATAGATACAGAAGTCCTGACCAGGCATCCTATAGATTATCCGCCAAGCAATCCTGTAATCCCCGGCTTTCCGAATGGCGCTTATCCGATTGAAGCGTATACCGCACCTTCGACACCCGGCACTTATTACCTCATCCTTCAAGGTGAGGATGTTGAGTCATTTCCTCCCAGCGTTCCCGATCAACCCGGTGGGCGATTTCTGATCACAACCACTCTGGACAATAATTACCAGGTTCGGGTCGATGCCTGGGGTGAGGATTGGCTGCAGAGGGCCCCCGAGGGGTTATTTACAGAAAATCCAGACTCTGTTGATTTCAACAACCTGACACCTGATCAAGTCGACAAGATCGAAGCCCTTTTGGACGATCCAGGCACTCTCGACGACAAACTGTACTTTGCCGACGCGGGTGATGATGAGGTTCACCTGCCGGAAGCCGACAAGCTTCAGCTCTCCCAGAATGTTGCCTTCGATTTCACCAAGTTTTTCGATGGGGAAAGGGGCAACGACACGATCTTCGGGTCGCTTGCTGCAGACAAGGTTCGAGGCGGAGAAGACCAGGACTCGTTGGAGGGCAGGTCCGGGGATGACATCCTGGTTGGGGGCGACGGAAACGATACACTGAAGGGTGGAGACAACAACGATGTCCTTGCCGCCAATGATAATTTTGACGTGACCAATGTCGACGGGGACCCGGGAACGCTCGCTGGGGTTCTGGTTGGGATCGAGTTCCCTGGGAGCCCTGTTGCTGGGGCGGAAACCAACCTGCTGGACGGTGAGGACGGCAGAGATCTTCTGATCGGTTATGCCGGCAACGATACGCTCATCGGAGGCTCAGGGCGCGACAAGCTCTACGGAGGGTCCGGAGACGACACGCTCTATGGCGGCTCTCGGCCAGATCCTAACGTCAATTACGAAGATGATCGCAATCCAGACTTTCTGTTCGGCGGCAGCGGGAACAACCAGATCTTTGCCGGTGAAGGCGATACCGTCTACTTCTTTGGAGAAGGTCCGGAATACACGGTCGAAATTAACTCTGGCTCGGAGTTGTTTTCGTTCGCACAGGTCAAGAAAGGGAACGAAACCGACACGATCAGCCTGCTGCATGAGACAACTGTTTTCGAGTTTGGCGGTGGACTTCTTGGCGAGGAGAGCGAGGCTACATGGGACGAGCTGCTCGGTGTCATTCGGGACCGTGACCGCATTCAAGACCTGGTTGAGCAGGTTAAGCAGACCATCGACGAGCTCGTCGACGTTCAAACTGCCATTGCCAAGATCGACGAGCTCGAAGCCCAAATTGATACGGCAGACAGGACGCTCGTTCGCGAGACGATGCTCGCCATTGTTAGCGCTGTTCCCATTCTGCAATCCGCCGATGATCTGTATCTGGCAAAGCGGATACAGGAAACCATTGGAAAGGCCGGCATGACCGCCGTGAATGCCGCCGAAAGCACTATCAAACTCGCAGCGATTGACGGAGACAAGCTCTACAAGGCAGATCGGGACGCGACCGACTTGCTTCTATTTGGGTCTTCAGTCGTTGCTATCGCGGTTTCGATTGTTAATCCACCGCTCGGTTTGGCCCTTTCGGTTACGATTGCCGGAATGACTGCTGCAAACGCGGGTTTTGACTGGCGCGCAGAGGTCAATGCCATCCTTCCCGAGCTCAATGCTCTCAGGGCCAAGCTTCAGGAAAACCTCGTGGACGAAGCGAAGCTCGAGGTGCTTCTGGATGGCCTCGTCCAACAGCTCATGGACAAGACCGGGCTGGAAAAGGGATGGCCCGCCGTCCGCTTCACCGATGATCAATGGAGCACGCCAGACATCAAGCCCACCCTCGATCAGGCGATCGAAGCTCTCGGCGGAACTAGCGCGGTCAACAATTTCAACCTTCTGAAGGGGGCCAATGTCGCGGGCACGGGCGATGGGGAGGTCCTTATCGACGTGGCAGGCGCACAGGCGATCGACACTCAGGGCGGACACGATTTTGTCGCTCTCCAAACGCCTGCCGGGGAGGTGCTTCTCGGGGAAGGCAACGATACGCTCATGGCAGTTCCCGGGTTCGCCTCAGCGGACGGCGGACCGGGCGACGATCAGCTCGAAATTTTCGCGGACCCGAGTGCTCCAGGGGCTCTGTTTCAGCAGGGGCCCGTGGTCCAGAATTTCGAAACGGTCTCCGTGAAGATTGATCTTCTGGGAACCGGTCAGACCGAAACCCTCGAGTTCACAGGCGCGGCGGCTCAATTCGGCGATGGCAGCAACAACACTCTCGACGGGAGTGCCGGAGCCAATCTGATGTCGGGTGGGGCCGGCAATGACGTTCTGAATGGCCAGGCTGGTAACGATCTCCTTGAGGGCGGCGCCGGATCGGATGACCTGCAGGGTGGGGCAGGGCAGGACCGTCTGGCTGGAGGGGCAGGGAATGACAGCCTGACCGGTGGAGCCGAGGGGGACGTCTTCGTCGCAATGCCGGATGGTAGCGCCGATACGGTTCAGGATTTCCAACCGGGTCTTGATCTTATCGACCTACGTAGCTTTTCGGCGCAAACCGCCGTGGACGCCATCCAGAACGCGCAAGCGGGCAGCGTCATTCTGACATTTCCCGATGGTACGGTCTTGCACATCATGGGCGCGAACATCGCCGATTTCGGCCTGCAGGATGTAATCCTGTCGAATGCAGACCCCGAGGGCGCCCCACAGGTTACGGGGCAGGCTCTCGAGGGCGAAACGCTCGAGGCCGACCTATCCGGGCTCGACGACCCTGACGGGATCGACAACACTTCGATTGCCTATCAATGGCGGCGCGACGGGGCGCCAATCTCTGGTGCCACTAACAACACCTATTTGCTGACACAGGCCGATGTCGGCGCACAGATGAGCGTCCTGATCAGCTACACGGACACATTCGGCACCCTGGAAAGCGTGGCGAGCACGCCGACTGAAGCCATTCAGAACGCCAACAATGATCCAAGCGGCACAGTGATCATCACAGGCGCGGCAGAACTGGGACAGACGCTCACCGCGGACGCGTCAGGGGTCACAGACGAAGATGGTATCGACGCTGCTTCGGCTGGATACCAGTGGCAGCGGAACGGCCTGTATATACCCGGCGCCACGGCCAGCACGTACACCCTGACACAGGCTGATGTCGGCACCACGATCACCGTGGTCTATTCCTACACGGACACGTTCAACACCCTCGAAAGCGTCACGAGTGCCGCAACGGCCCAGGTGGCGACACCAGGCAGACTCCTCACCGGAACGCCGGCGCCCGATTTCCTGGTGGGCACAAGGGGCTCCGACACCATCGAGGCCCTGGCGAGCAATGACACGGTTGCGGGCGGCGCCGGCAACGACACGTTGGACGGGGGGGGCGGAATCGACACGGCGGTCTACTTCGGCGACCAGTCCAGCTA
>NZ_JBPBBA010000065.1:0-9560 GCF_050896395.1 Nioella aestuarii
GCCTCCATGACGCCGCGCATCAGGGGATGAGCGGGCAGGCGAACAGCAACCGTGTCGAGGCCAGCGGTGACGAGCGGGCGGGGACGTCTGCGGCAGCGGGTTCAGCTTCGGTCACGGCCTCCGGGGCGGTGTCTTCTGCCGCATCAGCGGCCGGACCATCGGAAAAAGGGTCGCTGTCGTCTTCGTCCTCGCGATATCCTGCGACGGGGGCATTGTCTTCGTCTTCCTCCATCGCCACGACGCGGCGAATGCGGGCCAGTTTGGCTGCAACGCTGTCGGGGTCGGGATAGCTGTCAACGGCGGGTGCTTCGGCCACCTCCGCCACTGCCTCGGCAATTTCGTCCACCTCTTCGGCGGCGTCCTCGGCGGTGTCTTCAACCTGCACGGCTATCTCTTCGACGGCCTCTTCAACGGCGGTTTCAACCGCGTCGATCGTGTCTTCAATTTCTTCGGCAACGGCGTCGGCGCTGTCTGCCATTGCGGCAGCGATGCCTTCTAGGGCTTCATCGGCGTCGTCTGCGTCCTCTGCGCTTTCGGCGATTGCCTGAGGGGCATCGGCACTGTCATCTTCGGTCTCTTCGTCCGATACCGTGGCCATGGCCTGCATAACGGCAGACAGGGTGTCTTCGCCTGCTTCGCCGGGGGCGGCCTCGGACATATCAGGGGTGTCGCTGGCCTCGGGCGTATCCTCGGTTTCTTCGGCGTTCACAGGGTCGGCCATCGCCGCAGCCAGGGCTGCACCGGCCATCGCAGCGGCGGCGGCGACAGAATCGCTCCGACCCAGATCGACGGGCGCGCTGTCGTCGTCATCCTCTGCCACATCTTCCGAACCGAGCTCTGCCGTCTCCTCTTCGGAGGTGTCCTCTGCTTCGGTGTCGTCCGCGATATCCTCGGAAACGGTCTCTTCAACCGGCTCCGCAATCTCGGCCTCGGCACTGACCTGATCAACAGGCGCGTCCTCGGCGGTGATCTCGTCCAGATCAGCACCCGCTTCGGCGGCGATATCCCCGGTGTCTTCATCCTCTGAGCTGTCTTCGCTCAGCGCGGCGTCGGCGTCTTCAACCTCTGCTTCGGGCGCTGCGGCAGTCAAGCTGTCCTCGCTTTCACCCAGATCCACGGCGGTCCGCGGCACAGCGGCTTCTGTCACATCACCAGCATCCAGCGGCGCAGCATCCTGGGCATCCTGATAGGACGAGGGCCGCAGCAGCAGGCCGCTTTCCATGATCCGCGCGTCGACGCGGGCCTGAATGGCGTCCTCAGTGATTCGATGCAGCATTTCAGTGTCGGGGGTCGGGGGTTCCGCCCCGAAGAACCGGTCACCGGCGGCGAGGTCCCGGAAATATTCGGCAATGGCTTTCATTGCCTCGAATGGATTGTCAAACCCTTCCAGGGTGCAGGAAAATGTCCCGTAGGAGACCGTAAGGATTTTGTTTTCGTCGCTCATGGCTCAATCTCTGCTCGTCCAGGTTTGGTCCCGGAATTTACCATCTTGAGAAAAGATGTAACAAATCTATCCCAGCCAAACGGGACGGCATTGGGGCTATTCAGTGATTTCTGACAGCAAAAAAGGCGAGAATTTGCCAAGTGCATCTGGGTCCTTCCGATATGACACTTTAGTGACAATATTGGGCGGCGGCGACGTTAACCCAGATGATCTTGCCGATTCCTTACGAAAAGCGCCAGCCCTGGTTGCAGCCGATGGCGGCGCGGACCGAGCGCTGGACCTGGGATTTACACCCGATCTGGTGGTGGGCGATCTCGATTCCCTCTCGGCAACGGCCCGCGCTTCCATTCCGGCTGACCGGCTGATCCGGGTTGCGGAACAGGAAAGCACCGATTTCGAAAAGGCGCTAAGCCGCATCGAGGCACCAGGCGTGCTGGCGCTCGGGATGACGGGACGGCGCACCGACCATGAACTTGCCGCCTGGCATGTGTTGATGCGGTGCCGGTGGCCGCGCTGCATTGTCGTGGCAGAGGAGGATATCGTGTTCCTCTGCCCTCCGGTGCTGCGGCTTTTCCTGCCGGTCGGCACGCGGCTGTCTCTTTTTCCAATGGCTAAGGTCAGCGGCATATCACGAGGCTTGCATTGGCCGATCGACGGCATAGCCTTCGCCCCCGGTCGGACCATCGGAACCTCGAACCGGGTTGCGACAGAAGAGGTGCGGATCGAGCTGGACCACCCCGCTATGCTGGTGATCCTGCCCAAAGAGCACCTGCCAGCCGCGGTTTCCGCACTGTTTTGAGGGGTTTTCCACTCGCGCCACGCGCGCGGCTTGTGTAATAGCCTAGTGATGGAACAAAAACGGGCAAGCCGATGACCGCAGAGCTCTCTCCTATAGATAAGGCCAAGTTCGTGGCCGCCAAACGGGCGGTGGACTATGTCGAGGACGGTATGCGCGTCGGGCTTGGCACCGGCTCGACCGCCGCCTGGATGGTTCGCTGTCTGGGAGAGCTGGTGCGAGAAGAAGGTATAAAGGTGACCGGTGTGGCCACCTCTACCCGCACTGCGGAACTGGCCCGGCAAGTGGGCGTGCCGATTTCGACACTGGATGAGGTCAAGTGGCTGGACCTGACGATTGACGGTGCCGACGAATACGACCTGCAGCTGAACCTGATCAAGGGCGGCGGCGGGGCGCTTTTGCAGGAAAAGATCGTGGCCACCGCCTCGGATCAAATGATTGTTATTGCCGATCCGACCAAGCAGGTGGAAACGCTTGGCAACTTCCCACTACCTGTAGAGGTGATCCCGTTCGGCTGGCAGACCACCAAGGCGCTGATCGAGGAAATGCTCGACAATCTCGATGTGCTGGGAACCAAAACATCGCTGCGCCTGGCCAAAGATGAACCGTTCCGCACCGACGAGGGCAATTTCATCCTAGACCTGCATTTGCGTCATATTCCCAACCCCCAACAGCTAAGCCTGGTGTTGAACCAGATCCCTGGCGTGGTGGAAAACGGGTTGTTCCTGGATATTTGCGATATCGTGGTGATCGGCGCGGGCGATGGCAGCGTCGAGGTGCGCGATATCAACAACGGCACCGTGGAACATGAACAGATCGACATCATCGATACCGACAACCTGTTCGTTGACGTCGCAGACTGATGCAGAGAACTCTGTGCGCTGACGCGCATGGCCCATTCCCCCACCAGACCTTAGCTGCGGCATGTCACAAATAGCGATTGAGGAGCAGGCCATGAGCCAGTTTGACTATGATCTTTTTGTCATCGGCGGTGGTTCGGGCGGGGTGCGCGCAGGCCGGATCGCGGCGGAACATGGCGCGCGGGTCGGGCTGGCCGAAGAATACCGCATGGGCGGCACCTGCGTCATTCGCGGATGTGTGCCGAAAAAGCTGATGGTCTATGCCTCGGGCTATCCCGGTCAGGTCCACGATGCCGCGTCCTATGGTTGGGATGCCGAAGTGCATGGCTTCAACTGGACCAAGTTCCGCGCCAAGCTGGATGCCGAGCTTGACCGGCTGGAAGCGGCCTATCGCGGCAATCTGGATCGGTCCGGCGTCGTGACCCACAATGCCCGCGCAGTCCTGAAAGACGCTCACACGGTCGAGTTGTCCGACGGTCAGAGTTTCACGGCCGCGCATATTCTTGTCGCCACCGGCGGCTGGCCCTTCGTCCCGGACTTCCCCGGCTCCGATCTGGTGATGACCTCGAACGAGGTGTTCAAGCTGGAAGAACAGCCTGAAAGCATTCTGATCGTTGGCGGCGGTTATATCGCTTGTGAGTTCGCAGGCATCTTTAACGGTCTCGGCACCGAGGTGACGCAGTACTATCGCGGTGCGCAGGTTCTGCGCGGCTTCGATGATGAGGCGCGGGGCCATGTCGCAGACGCCATGCAGGCGCGCGGGATTGAATTGCATCTGGGCACCAACGTGATGGAGATGGCCCGCGTCGAAGACGGGATCTGGGTCAAGGCTTCCAACGGGATGGAACAGGTATATGACAAGGTGCTCTATGCCACGGGTCGTAAACCCAACAGCGCCGGCCTCGGGCTGGAAGAGATCGGCGTTGAAATGGGCCGCAATGGTGAAATCAAGGTCGACGACTACAGCCAGACCAATATCCCCTCGATCTTTGCCGTGGGCGATGTGACGGACCGCGTGAACCTGACGCCGGTGGCGATCCGAGAGGGCCATGCCTTTGCCGACACTGTCTTTGGTGGCACCCCGCGCAAAGCCGATCATGACCTGATCCCCTCTGCCGTTTTCACACAGCCGGAACTGGGCACCGTTGGCCTGACCGAAGAAGAAGCCCGTGACGCCGGGCCGATCGAGGTCTATTGTTCGTCCTTCCGGCCCATGCAGGCCCTGTTCGCGGGACATGAGGAACGGGTGCTGATGAAACTGATCGTCCGTGCCGATACACGCAAGGTTCTGGGCGTGCACCTGGTGGGCGATCACGCAGGCGAACTGATCCAGATGGTGGGCATCGCCGTCAAGATGGGCGCCACGAAAGAGGACTTCGACAGGACCATGGCGGTGCACCCGACCATGGCCGAGGAACTGGTGACAATGAAAACACCTGTGCGCACGGCTTGATTTTCCGAGCCAAGGGACACAGGTAGCGTATGGAACAGGGTGCGCCTTCCGGGGCGTGCCCTATGGAACAACAAGGGGTAGAAACCGGCATGGCTGGAAATTCTGGCGGACCCTGGGGCGGCGGTGGCGGCTCCGGTGGCGGAGGAAACAGGGGAAATGACGACGATAATCGCGGCGGACGACGTCCGGGCGAAGGTCAGCAGATTCCTGAGATTGATGAGATCGTCCGCAAGGGCCAGGAACAGCTGCGCGTCCTGATGGGCGGCCGTGGCGGCGGCAGCGGCGGATCGGGTGGTGGCGAAGGCCCGCAATTCGGACGCGGCACGGTCGTGATTGGCGTTCTTGCGGCACTGGCCCTCTGGGCCTATGCCTCGGTCTACACCGTCGCGCCCGAAGAACGCTCGGTGGAACTCTTCCTCGGGGAACGCTTCGCGGTTCGCGATCCCGGTCTGAACTTCGCGCCCTGGCCGCTGGTCCGGGCCGAGATCGTCGAAGTCACGACCAACCGGACGGAATCCATTGGCATTGCCCGCTCGGGCGGTGGCGACACCGGTCTGATGCTGACCACGGACGAAAATATCGTCGATATCGACTTCGAAGTGGTTTGGAACATTTCGAACCCGGAAGATTACCTGTTTAACCTTGCCGAACCGGAAGCCACTGTGCGTGCCGTGTCCGAGGCCGCCATGCGCGAGATCATCGCCGCATCGCAACTGGCCCCGATCCTGAACCGAGATCGTCAGATCATCGCAGATACTGTTCAGGACCTGATTCAGCAAACGCTCAACAGCTACGAATCCGGGATCAACGTGGTGCGTCTCAACCTCGACCGTGCCGACCCGCCGGTTGAAGTGATCGACGCCTTCCGCGACGTTCAGGCCGCCGAACAGGAACGTGACCGGTTGGAACGCCAGGCCGACGCCTATGCCAACCAGGTGCTCGCAGGGGCCCGCGGTGAAGCCGCACAGCTTCTGGAAGAGGCCGAGGCCTATCGTGCGCAGGTCGTGAACGAAGCCCAGGGTGAGGCCAGCCGCTTCTCGGCGGTTCTGGCCGAATATCGGCTGGCACCCGAGGTGACGCGCCAGCGTCTCTACCTCGAAACCATGGAACGCGTGCTTGGCGGAATGGAAACGATCATTCTCGACACCGACTCAACCGGTGGCGTGGTGCCCTATCTGCCGCTTAACGAACTTCGGAACCGGGGGAACTGATCCATGCGCAAGGCAACTTTCATTATCCCCGCAATCGTGATCGTTATGGCGATCATCATGAGCTCGGTCTTTATCGTTGATGAACGCCAGCGTGCGCTTGTGCTTCGCTTTGGTGACATCCGCAGCGAGATCGAGGAACCGGGCCTCAACTTCCGTATCCCGATCATTGAACAGATCGTGCTTTATGACAGCCGCATCCAGTCGCTGGACACCGCGCCGATCGAAGTTACGCCCTCGGATGACCGCCGTCTGGTCGTCGACGCTTTCGCCCGCTACCGCATCATCGACACGCGCCAGTTTCGTCTGGCCGTCGGCAACGGTGGCCTGCGCGAGGCGGATCGGCTGTTGGAAGACATCCTGAACCCGCAGATCCGCGCCGTACTTGGTGCCGATGGCGTCACCTCGAACACCATCCTGTCATCCGACCGGGCCGAGCTGATGCAGCGCATCACGGCGCAGGCGCGGGTTCTGGCGGAGCCGCTCGGGCTTGACGTTCTGGACGTGCGGCTCAAGCAGACGGCGCTGCCCCTGCAGAACCTCGAAGCGACCTTCGCCCGGATGCGGGCAGAACGCGAACGGGAAGCCACCGACGAACGCGCCCGCGGTGAGGAAGCCGCGCAGCGGGTTCGCGCCCAGGCCGACCGGACCGTGGTGGAACTGGTTTCAGATTCCGCGCGTGAAGCCGAGATCATCCGAGGTGAAGCCGATGCCGAACGGAACCGGATCTTTGCCGAGGCGTTTGGTCAGGACCCGGATTTCTTCGAGTTCTACCGGTCGATGACCGCCTATGAGCGGGCCCTGACCGGCGAGAACTCGTCGATGGTCCTCAGCCCTGACAGCGCGTTCTTCGACTTCTTCGCGCAACCCGGCGGGCGTGCCCCCGCGGCGGTGCCCGCACCGGTGGAATGAACGATGATCCAGACGATCCTCTGGGGGCTCGGACTGGTGCTTGTGATCGAGGGGCTGGCCTATGCGCTGGCCCCTTCGTTCATGAAGGACCTGATGCGCCGGATGCAGGGCGAGCCTGAGGAAACCTTGCGGATTGCCGGGTTCGGGGCGCTGGTGATCGGCACCGGATTGGCGGTGCTAAGCCAGGTTCTGAGCGGCTAGAGATTCAGACCGGCGACACCGCATGAGCGTGGGGCGGAATGCGACGCGCCTCTCGCCCCAAACATCTCAGATCTTGTCAAAAGCCACTCGCGGCCCGCGGGGCTGCGCGGGTCGACGCGCAGATGGTGCGCGACGGTCGCATGGGGAATGTACCGGGGGTGTACGCAGGGTGTACCGGGGGTGACAGGCTGAAAAACAAAGGGTCGCGCCCGCGTGCGGACGCGCTGGTCGACATGGCAAAGCCACGGCGATTTCGTTCAGTCCGGCAGCGCCCGCCGGCCAATATCGGTCCGGTTGAACCCCTCGGGCCAATCCACGCGCCCGACCAGCGCATAGGCTTTGTCGCGCGCTTCTTGCAGGCTTTCGCCGCGCGCCGTAAGCGCCAGAACCCGGCCTCCAACAGCTGTCACAACCCCTGCCTCCCGCTTGGTTCCTGCATGAAAGCACATCTCGTAGCTTGTTTCCGGAAGGTCATCCAAGCCCTTGATGATGCTGCCCTTTTCATAGCTTCCGGGATAGCCGTCTGCAGCCATCACCACGGTCATCGCGTGATCATCCGCCCAGGTCACCTGCATCTCATCCAGCCGCCCCTCGGACGCCGCCAGCAGCAGGTCCAGCGCTTGCGCCCCAAGGCGCAGCATCAGGCACTGGCATTCGGGATCGCCGAAGCGCACGTTGTATTCGATGAGCTTGGGCTGCCCGTCCTTGATCATCAGGCCCGCAAACAGAACCCCCTGAAAGGGCGTTCCGCGCCGGGCCATTTCGGCCATCGAGGGCTCGATGATTTCTTTCATCGTTTTCATGGTGATAGCATCCGTCATCACCGGCGCGGGGCTATAGGCTCCCATGCCGCCGGTGTTAGGTCCCGTGTCGCCATCACCCACACGCTTATGATCTTGCGCGGTGCCGATTGGCAGTACGGTCTTACCATCGGATAGAACGAAGAATGACGCCTCTTCGCCTTCCAGAAACTCTTCGATCACCACCTCAGCACCGGCCCCGCCGAAGCTGCCGCCGAACATGTCGTCGATGGCTGCGATCGCCTCCGCCTCATCCATCGCCACGATCACGCCCTTACCGGCCGCCAACCCGTCGGCCTTGACAACGATCGGCGCGCCCTGCTGACGGATGTAATCCTTGGCGGATCCTGCCTCGGTGAACCGGGCA
This sequence comes from Nioella aestuarii, assembly GCF_050896395.1. NCBI lineage: Bacteria > Pseudomonadati > Pseudomonadota > Alphaproteobacteria > Rhodobacterales > Paracoccaceae > Nioella > Nioella aestuarii. The sequence continues at coordinate 8,042 of NZ_JBPBBA010000065.1, forward strand.
TAGGCCGCCGTCGGTGCGTCGCAGGCATCGCAGATCTCTTTGGTGAACGCCTTGGACGCTTCCAGTGCTGCTGCTGCCTTGGACGGACCAAAGGTAAGAATGCCTGCGTCGCGCAACGCGTCGGCCACGCCGGCCGCCAAAGGTGCTTCTGGCCCTATGATAACGAAATCAATAGCTTCCTCAGCGCAGAAATCCACAACCGCGCCCGCATCTTCCGGGTCGAGCGCCGCGCATTCGGCGATCTGCCCGATCCCGCCATTGCCCGGCGCCACAATCAGTTTGTCGCATTTGGGGTTCTGCAGAACCGCCCAGGCCAGCGCATGTTCCCGCCCGCCGCTGCCAAGGATCAGAATGTTCACGTCGCGTCCCCCGCCTGATAGGTTTGGGCGGGGAATACCCAAGCCGGGCCATGGGCACAAGCACAGGGGATGCCGCAGCATGAAGAATCAAGCGCTTTGGGACCGGATCGAGGCGCATTCGATGCCAGGCGGCTTTGTCACCCTTCTGGTCGAATGCACCGGCTGGCCGCCTGACAGGGCAACGCGCGCGGTGCTGGAATATTCGCGGCTTGCCTATTTGACGGCGCTGGCGATTGATCTGGCACCTTCGCGCGGGCGCGTTTAGTCTGACCTCATGAACGATTTGCTGGACGAAGACACCCCGGGCAACGCGCCGGAATTCACGGTTTCCGAGATCTCGGGGGCGGTCAAACGCACCATCGAGGGGAACTTTTCGCATGTCCGGGTGCGTGGTGAGGTCGGGCGGCTGTCGCGGCCCCGGTCCGGTCATATTTACCTGGATCTCAAGGATGACCGCAGCGTTCTGGCCAGTGTCATCTGGAAGGGCGTTTCCTCCCGCTTGGCGACGCAGCCTGAGGAAGGGATGGAAGTCATCGCCACCGGGCGGCTGACGACGTTCCCCGGACAGTCTAAATACCAACTGGTTATCGAAGATATCCGGCCTGCCGGCATGGGCGCACTCATGGCGATGCTGGAGAAACGCCGCGCGGCGCTTGCGGCTGAGGGGCTGTTCGACGAGGCGCGCAAGCAGAAGTTGCCGTTTCTGCCAGAGGTGATCGGGGTTGTGACCTCACCTTCCGGGGCGGTGATCCGGGACATTCTGCACCGGCTTCGCGACCGGTTTCCGCGCAAGGTGCTGATCTGGCCGGTGGCGGTTCAGGGCGCAAAATGCGCGCCCGAGGTGGCGGCCGCGATCCGGGGGTTCAATGCGTTTCCAGCCGGTCGGCTGCCACGGCCCGACCTGATCATCGTGGCGCGTGGTGGTGGCAGCCTGGAGGATCTGTGGGGCTTTAACGAGGAAGCGGTGGTGCGCGCGGCGGCGGAAAGTGAGATCCCGCTGATCTCCGCCGTGGGGCACGAGACCGATACGACGCTAATCGACCACGCATCTGACCGACGCGCCCCGACGCCAACGGCGGCTGCTGAAATGGCGGTGCCGGTGCGGCTGGACCTGTTGAACTGGGTGGGGGATCAGGGCGCGCGGGCCACGCGGGCAGCAA
>NZ_JBPBBA010000066.1:0-9238 GCF_050896395.1 Nioella aestuarii
CGGCGGTCGCGGCAGCGGCGAGCTGTTCGGCCATCGCGGCATTCGCAGCCTGCTGCTCGGCAAGGCTGGCGGATTGTTCCTGCAACGCGGCCTGCATCTGTGCGACGGCGGCGGCCACGGCGGCGGAGTTGTCAGTGCCCTCACCACCTTCGCCAAGCGGCAGGGTTTCGAGATAGGCAATACGGTCGGTCAGGCCGGTGATTTGGCTGCCGGTCGCGTCGATCCGGGCGCCAAGCGCGGCGATCTGTTCGCTGAGCGGACCAAGGTCAACAGGTTCCGAAGCGGGCGGGATGGCCTCGACCTGACCTTCCAGCGCAGTTGCACGGGTGGTCAGGGCGGTCAGCGTATCAGCCTGTTCATCGAGAGAGATCTGAATTGCAGCCAGGGCCGCCTCGGTTGCACCGTTGTCTTGCGGGGTGGGGGCAAACCCCATGAAAGCTGCACCATATCCCAAGCCTGCGGCGACGACCCCCCCCAGAACCAACGGCACGAAACCAGGTCCGCGGCGTGGCTCAGCGGTGGCAGGCTGAGGGTCAGGTTCCGTCGCGGCAGTTTCCTCGACGGCGTGGGCTTCCTCCACGACCTCGGCATCCGTCACCGTGTCATCAGCTTCGGTGACGGCCTCTGCCAGTGCGGCGTCGTCCTGTGCTTCGTCGGTTTCCTGAGGGGTCGTGTTGGGGTCGGCCACCGTCTATTTCCTTCAAATTATTCAAGATGCGCTGCAGAATCCCTTCGGTTGCAGCGCCGAGTCACAGATAGGTTCGCATGGGCGCGCCTGCGAGGGCTAGGGGCTAAGTTGTCTCGCCAGCGCTTTGAGCATTGCCGCGCCGGTGGGTTCATCCGCGAGGATTGCCGCCTGACGCAGTGCCGCTGGCAGGGCCGCCCGCGTGGCGTCGCTGATACAGATCAGGTCGGGGCTGGAAGCGGCGGGCAAGTCAGCTGCGAAGAGCGTCGCGCTGCGGGGCGAAAAAAGTGGCACGATAACGCGCTGCGTGCCGGATAGGGCCTTTAGCGCGCTGTTATCCAGGGGCAGGCTGCGCTGGTCATAGACGACATGGCCAGTAACGTCGAACCCCGCCGCGCAAAGCTGCTTGGCAATTCCGCCGCGGACATGGGTGCCGTGCAGATGGATCAGTGGGCCGTCTGGGGCGGCCCCCCGGATCAGCGCCACCAACTCGCCTGCCGCGCCACCGGCGGACTGAGCGTTCAACCCGGCCTCCGCCGCGACCCGTGCCGTTCGGTCCCCGACGCAATAGGCGGTGAGGCCCGCCTTGCCGCCCCCTGCCTGATAGGCCCTAACCCCGTTTTCCGACGTAAAGATCAGTCCCGCACCCGGTGGAACCGCTGGCAGATCCAGCAGAACGATCTCCTGCATTGGGGTGACGAGAATCTCTACCCGGTCGCCAAACTCCGCCCTGCATTGCTTTGCAAAGCGTTCCGCCTGCGCAGCGGGGCGTGTCAGAAGGATCAGAGGGGCGGCATTGTCAGGCATCGGGGGGAGTGTTACCTGCGAGGCAACCCTTGTGCAACGACGCCCGCCATGACCGACCGACTGACCATCCTTGGCATTGAAAGCAGCTGCGATGACACCGCAGCGGCGGTTCTGCGCGTGGATGAGGGGGTAGAATTGCTGTCCTCGGTGGTAAGCGGTCAGACCGACCTGCATGAGGCCTATGGCGGCGTGGTGCCGGAGATCGCGGCGCGTGCCCATGCGGAACGGCTGGATCTGATGGTGGAGCAGGCGGTGGAGCAGGCGGGCGTGTCATTGGCCCAGATCGACGCCATTGCGGTGACTGCCGGGCCGGGCCTGATCGGGGGTGTGCTGTCTGGCGTTATGTGTGCCAAGGGGCTGGCCATGGGATTGGGCGTGCCGCTGGTCGGGGTCAATCACCTTGCCGGTCATGCGCTGACGCCGCGCCTGACGGACGGGGTGGATTTCCCCTATCTTATGCTGCTGGTTTCTGGCGGGCATTGCCAGTTTCTGCGGGTGGATGGCCCGGACGATTTCACCCGCCTTGGCGGTACGATTGACGATGCACCGGGCGAGGCCTTTGACAAGGTCGCCAAGCTTCTGGGCTTGCCGCAGCCGGGTGGGCCGGTGGTGGAACAGGTGGCCCTTCAAGGCGATCCCAAACGCTTCCCTCTGCCACGTCCGCTCTTGGACCGCGAAGGCTGCGACATGTCCTTTTCCGGCCTCAAGACCGCCGTGCTGCGCACCCGCGACGGGCTGGTTGTTGACCAGGGTGGGATGCATGAACAGGACCGGGCTGATTTGTGTGCGTCTTTCCAGGCCGCCGTGCGCGATGTGCTGGCAGAGAAATCCCGTCGGGCGCTGGCGGGCCAGACCGACCTGACCTGTTTCGCCGTAGCGGGGGGCGTTGCCGCAAACCAGACCCTGCGCGCGGCGTTGGAGGAGGTGGCAGATGCCCAAGGCGTCCCCTTCCTTGCGCCGCCGCTAAGGCTTTGCACCGACAACGCCGCCATGATTGCCTGGGCAGGGTGGGAAGCCTACCGTGGAGGCCAACGTGACGGGATGGACCTGTCGGCACGCCCTCGCTGGCCGCTGGACCGCACAAGCCCGGCATTGATCGGATCGGGCAAGAAAGGGGCCAAGGCATGAACCGGGTCGATATTGCTGGCGCGGGTGCGTTCGGCACGGCATTGGCGATCACGCTGGCCCGCGCCGGTGCCGAGGTGACGCTGTGGGCCCGCGCCAGTGCAGAAGACATGCAGGCAAAGCGCGAGAATACCAGCCGCCTGCCGGGCCACCGCTTTCCCGACGGGCTGCGCGTGACGGGGGAAATCTCTGACCTGACGGCGGATGTGCTGCTGCTGGCGGTCCCAACCCCAAAACTGCACGAGGTTCTACCGATCCTTTCCCATCATGCCGGCACGGTGATCTCTTGCGCTAAGGGCATTCATTTGGCCACCGGCCTGTCCCCATGCCAGTTGATCGCCCGCGACCTGCCAGATGTGATAGCGGGCGTTCTCACCGGCCCCAGCTTCGCCGTGGATATCGCGGCCGGTCTTCCTACGGCCCTGACGCTGGCGCTGCCAGACGATGCCAAAGGTGCGGTATTGCAGGACAGGCTCTCCTCTCCCACGCTCAGGCTTTATCGCAGCACTGATCTGACTGGCGCGGAACTGGGTGGTGCACTGAAAAACGTCATCGCCATTGCGGCGGGCGCGGTCATCGGTGCGGGACTTGGCGAAAGCGCAAGGGCTGCACTGATGGCGCGCGGCTTTGCCGAGATGCGCAGGGTCGCGGCCGCTCGTGGCGCGCGGGATGACACACTTGCGGGGCTGTCCGGCTTTGGCGATCTGGTTCTGACCTGCACCTCGGATAAATCCCGCAACTACCGCCACGGGCAGGCACTGGCCGGTGCCCGTCCGCTCGACCCCGCTGCCACCGTCGAAGGCGCCGCCACGGCTGAAGAGCTTGCGTCACATGCGGATCTCGACACCCCTATTGCCGACGCTGTCGCGGCCTTGTGTCAGGGGCGCGTCTCTGTACAGGATGTGATGGCAGAGCTTTTGAACCGCCCTCTGAAACAGGAATAACCCATGCTGTATGCGCTGATCTGTACCGACAAGCCCGGACACCTGGAGGTCCGCAAGGCCAACCGGGATGCCCATATCGCCTATCTAAAATCCACCCCTGTCACCCATGCCGGGCCGTTTCTGAACGAAGCAGGGGATATGATCGGCTCTCTCGTCGTGATCGAGGCCGAGGACCGCGCCGGGGCTGAGGACTGGGCCGCGAACGACCCCTATGCCAAGGCGGGCCTTTTCGAGAAGGTGCGGATCGAGGCGTGGAACAAGGTGATCGGCTGATGCGTTACTGGCTGTTCAAATCCGAACCGAACACCTGGTCCTGGGATCAGCAGGTGGCCAGGGGCGAGGCGGGTGAGCAATGGGATGGCGTCCGCAACTATCAGGCCCGTAACAACATGCGCGAAATGGCCTTGGGCGACCGGGGCTTTTTCTACCATTCGTTGAAGGAAAAGGCGATTGTCGGCGTGGTCGAGGTCTGTGCGCTGGCCCATCCCGACAGCACCACCGACGATCCCCGTTGGGAATGCGTGGATATCAAGGCCGTGGGGCCGTTCAAGACGCCGGTAACGCTGGCCGATGTGAAAGGTGATCCGCGCCTGTCGGGCATGGTTCTTGCCAATAACTCCCGCCTGTCGGTGCAGCCCGTCACCGAAGAAGAATGGCGTGTCATCTGCGAAATGGGTGGTTTTTCCGCTTAAGGTTGTGGGCAGTCCATGGCATGATTTCTCCACTGCAACAGGAGTGTTCACATGGAATTTCTTAGTGTCTTGGTGGCCGGGGCTGCGGCTTGGATGTTTGGCGCCGTCTGGTACATGGTGCTGTCAAAACCGTGGATGGCTGCGAATGGGTTGACCGAAGATAAGGTCAAAGCCTCTGCAAGTCCGCTGCCCTATGTCGTCAGCTTTGTGATGGCGGTTCTGGTGGCTGGCATGACCCGGCACATTTTGGCCAGCTCGGGAATCACGACTCTGGGTGGCGGCGTGATGGTCGGCGCGGGGTTGGGCCTGTTCGTTGCGCTGCCCTGGGTGGTGAACAACGTGCTGTTCAGCTTTCGCGACAAATCACTGATCTGGATCGATGGCGGCTATCCGGTGATCGGCTGCACCATCATCGCCGTGGTGCTGATGTTGTTCTGATACAAGAAGGAGGGCCCCGACCCCCCGGGACCCTCCTTTACCCACGCGCAATATCTCGCTCCGCACGTGTTCTATGAGGGTCCGCCATCCTGGTCGGGACGGGGATATCTAAGCCGAGAAAGCCGCTCCGTTCAACGGAAATGCCCGTAGCTTTTTAGTCAAACCGAAGCAGTGCAGATCACAGCCGAAGCAGCCACCGCGCCAAGCCGGGGAAGTGGCGGGCCAAAAGCAGGTTGGCGCTTAGGGCGAATGGATAGACTGCCTGATGTTTGGGGGACTCTGCCAAAAAGGCCAGCTTCTCGGCACAGTACTCGGGTGTCAGGTCTGGAACCGTTTTGGCCATGCCCGGCATCTTTTCCAGCACGCCGGGATTGTTCTCGAAGTAATCCGAACCGATCTTGCCGAAAATCACGTGGCAGGATCGCACGCCAGAGCCGAACAGATCCTGCGCCAAAGCTTCGTGCAGGCCCCGCAGCGCCCATCTTGCAGCAGAATAGCCGACACTGGATGGCCAAGTCGCCATGCAGGCCGGGGAATTGACATGCAGGATCACCCCTGACCCCCGGTCCAGCATCGCCGGTAAAAAGACCCGCGTCGTGACGAAGGACGCCATGAAAGGCGCATCCATCATGTTGCGTGTTTCGGCCTCGGTCGTGTCTTCCATCCGCTTCCACTGACCTGCGCCAGCGCTGTTCACGATCAGATCGGGGGCACCGTATTCCGCCAGTATCCGGGCCGCGAGCGGCTCCATCTCCGCTTCGTGGGCTGCATTGGCCGGTGCGGCAATGGCCAGAACGCCGAGTGAATCGGCAAGCTCGGTCAACTTGTCGGCAGATCGCGCAACCATCACCACACGGTAGCCGCGTTTTACCAATACAGACGCCGTTGCCGCGCCAACACCACTGGACGCGCCGGTAACAATGGCCAGTTTCATAGGGATCTCCCGTTTTTTTGCGCTCAGTGCACCTTAGCATGGGCGACAAACAAAAAAGGCCCGCCACGCGGGCGGGCCAATTCGTCGGTTGCGCCCGGCTTAGCCGTAGACGCTTTCTTTCCCGAAATGCTTGGTCAGCATGTAATAGATTACGGCGCGGTACTTGTTACGCTCGGACCGGCCATAGGTCTCGATCACCGAGTCAATGGCGGCCATCAGGTCGTCGCTGTCGGCGAGGCCCAGTTTCTTCATAAGGAAGTTTTTCTTCACGGTCTCCAGCTCGCTCGGCTGAGAGCCCGCAACCGTCGATGCATCCGCGTCATAGATCGCGGGGCCGCAGCCGATCGTGACCTTGGTCAGCAGGTCCATGTCGGGTTCCATCCCGCATTTGTTGCGCAGATCATCTGCGTATTTGGCGATCAGTTCGTCGCGTTTGCCCATTTTTTTCTCCCCGTTTTTCAGTCGTTGGACATTTCCCATCCAGTACGGAGCGTATCAAACCCGGCTGACCTCGTTCTGACAATGAAAAACTTGGGTCATCCACAGCTTTACGGCCCAAAGGCGACTATCCCAACGTCGGAAACGAAGCGGACAATGCATGCAACGGGGCGGCAGCCTGACTTGGCAATCCGCGATGTCAGGAGCCCGCATGGCCGATAGTCTTAACCCCGATCAGATTGCCCGCTACTCGCGTGACGGGTTTCTGCACCCGATCCGCGCCTTCGATGCGGACACTGCACTTGCCCTGCGCGCTGAAGTCGAGGCGTTAGAACGAAGCCATCCTGTTGGTGCTGGCGGGCATGATCTGAACCAGTTCTTTCGCGTGAATGGCCAGCTTGTCATTCCCCTGTTGCACCACATCGCCTCGGCCCCCGGCATTCTCGACCCTGTCAGTTCGATCCTTGGTCAGAACCTGCTGGTGTGGTCGGTCGAGCTCTTCATCAAGGAACCGGGCACAACCAAAGTCGTCTCCTGGCATCAGGACATCACCTATTGGGGCATGGGCGAAACGGATGAGGAGCTGACGGCATGGCTGGCGCTATCGGACGTGTCGGTCAAGGCAGGCAGTATGCGCTTCATCCCCGGCAGCCACAAGAATGCCATCGTGCCCCATGCCGATACCTTTGCCGAGGACAACCTGCTGTCGCGAGGCCAGCAGATCGAAGGCATCAACGAGGACGAAGCGGTGTTCGGCGCTTTGAAACCCGGAGAGATGTCTTTCCATCATGGCCGCACCTTCCACGCCTCTGGCCCGAACATGTCCGATGACCGCCGGATCGGCGTGGCCATCCGCTATGTTACGCCCGAAGTGCGTCAACCCGACCTCTCCCGAGACTACGCGATGCTTGTGCGCGGCAAGGATGAGATGCAGGGTTGGATCAACGTGGCCCCGCCCGCGCGGCTGTTCGATCCTGCTTCGCTTGCGCTTTACGACGAAGTGCTGGAGGCGCAATCAGCAGCCTTGACCGCGGGTGCGGATGGCAATGTCGGGCTTTACGCCGGAAAGATGCAATAGGAGGATCGCCAGATGACCACCGATCAGATCGTCAGCTTCACCCAGATGAAGGATGGCACGAAAGAGGATTACGAGCTGCTGGAGAAGCTCGAAAAGCCTTATCTTGCGCTGACAGCCGATCGGGTGATGGACGAGCTTCGCCGCCAAGGTGAGGTCTCGCTGGAAGGTTACCCGATCACCCGGCTGGAACACGGGCTGCAATCGGGCACGCGTGCATTGCGCGAGGGAGCCGATATTGATTGGGTTGTTGGTGCGCTGCTGCATGACATCGGTGATGGCCTCGCCCCGCAGAACCACGATCGGTTTTCCGCCGAAGTGATCCGCCCCTTCGTGCGCGATGAGGTTGCGTGGGTCGTCGAACATCACGGTATCTTCCAAATGTTCTATTACGGTCACCACTATGGCTGGGACAAGGACGCGCGGGATCGGTTCAAGGATCATCCTTGCTGGCAAAGCTGCGCGGATTTCTGCGAACGGTGGGACCAGTCATCGTTCGATCCGAACTTTGATTCCGAGCCGCTGGAGGTGTTTGAGCCAATGGTGCGAGAGGTCTTTTCCCGCAAGGCCTACGATCCAGATGTGATGCAAGAGGGCGTGGTGAAGGGTCTGCCGGAACTGGCCTGATATCTCTTTGCCGCTCGCGAATACGGGCGTAGACTTCGGGCAAGTCCAATTGTGGAAGGTGCCCGATGCGTCCGTTCTTGATTGCCCTTATCCTCACCTTTTCTGCGTCATCCGCCCATGCGCAGTCAGCCCTTGATGCGCTGATGGCCGAGGCCGCCGCCGACTGCGCCAGTTTCGAAAATGGCGAGCTTCTGGTGGGCGAGGAGTCGACCAATTCCGTGGACCTCACCGGTGACGGAGTGCCCGAGGTCATCCTCGACGCCGAGTTCCTGCGCTGCTCGACCATGGCGATGGCCCCCTATTGCGGATCCGGGGGCTGCGCGCTCTACGCGATCGTGGACGAAGAGGTGTTCGAGTGGCAGTCGCTCGGCTGGCGCGTCATCGACTGGGACGGAGAGCCCATCCTGCTGATTGGCCGCGATGGCGGCTGGTGCGGGGTCAGCAGCGCGGGCTACTGTTTTGAGGCGCTCAACTGGAACGGCGAGACCTTCCTGACGGTGATGCCGCGGGTGGAGTAGCGCCTCAGATCACAGCCTCGATCAGTCGCGGGCCTTTGGCTGCCATGGCCTCTTCCAGTGCGGCTTCCATCTCGTCCACAGTCGTCGCGCGGGTGCCTTCCACGCCATGCCCCTTGGCCAGCGCCACCCAGTCGAGCAGCGGGTCGTCCACATCGAACATTGCCTGCGCGTTGCGGCCCACTTGCGTGACCCCCATGGCTGCCAGTTCTCCGCGCAGGATCTGGTAACCCCGATTGGCAAAGACGATCGCGGTCACATCCAGCCGTTCCCGCGCCATGGTCCACAGCGATTGCAGCGTATACATGGCCGAGCCGTCGCCGGTCAGCGCGATAACCTTGCGGTCGGGGCAGGCCACGGCGGCCCCGGTGGCAGCAGGCAGGCACTGCCCGATCGCGCCGCCCATTGTGGCCAGCAGGTCGTGGCGTTTTGCGGTGCGGGTCGCGGTGACAATGGGAAAGCCCGAGGTGACGGACTCATTCACCACGACGGCATCCTCCGGCATTGCACGGGCAATCAGCGCCCCTGCCGAGGCGGCGGTCAGCGCGCCTTCGGGCCGGTCGGGAAGGGCCAGTTCGACCGACGCGACCTGTTCGCCATGTGCCCCGAGCCTATCGGCCAACCCGTTCAGAACATGCTCCAAATCCATCGTGGCGTCCGCCAGTTCCAGCACATACGCATCGGCGGGCGTGGGCAGCGACGGTTTGCCGGGATAGGCGAAGAAATTGACTGGAGGGTTGGTGCCGCAGCAAACCAGGTTGCGGATGTCCTTCAACAATTCGGCATTGGCATCAACGGGATAGAGCAGTTGTTCCACTGGTGGCGTGCCTTCGCCCCGTTCCAGCCGGGGGGAGAAGAGCGGCGCCATCAGGCGGCATCCAATTTGCTTCACGAGCGTGGCGCGGACGTAAGCCACGAAACCGTCCGATTCTGGTGGCACCGGTTCGGGCCGATGTTC
>NZ_JBPBBA010000067.1:0-9321 GCF_050896395.1 Nioella aestuarii
GGCCGGCGTCGCGCCGCGGGCCGCGGTCACAGGCGATTGGGGCCTGATGCCCATGCGTCCGGATCCGACGCTGCGGGGCCGCACCTGGCTCGACCCACAAAATGACGTGACCCTCAAGGACGTGAAGATCGCCGCGCAAGAGGGCTATCGCTCGGTCGAACATCTCAAGCGCTACACCACGCTTGGCATGGCGACGGATCAGGGCCGCAGCGCCAATTTCGCGGGTCTTGCAGCAATGTCCGCCATCACCGGTCTTTCTATTCCCGAGACGGGAACAACCACATACCGACCACCATTTACCCCGGTGCCGTTGAGGGTCATCGCGGGGCCAAGGCGGGGCGAGCTGTTCAACCCCGTCAAGCGTCTGGCGCTGGAACAGCTTCTTCGTAACCATGCCGCACGATTCCGCGAATATGGCGGCTGGCTGCGCCCCTCGGTCTATGGGGATGGCGATGAAACCTCGCTTGCTATGGCTGAGGCCAAGGCTGCACGCGATACGGTCGGGCTCTACGATGCCTCGCCGCTCGGCAAGATTGAGGTGATCGGGCCGGGCGCGGCGGAGCTTTTGGATTTCTGCGGTTATATCCGCATGTCGAGCCTGAAGCCGGGGCGCGCGCGATATGGCTTCATGCTCTCGGAAACCGGGGTCGTGCATGACGACGGGGTGGTGTTCCGGCTGGCCGAAGATCGGTTCATCGTTTCGGCGTCATCCAGCCATGTGTCCAGCGTGCGCATGATACTGGAGGAAGCGCGACAGGACCGCTTCGATCCATCACAAAGCTATGTCCATGATGTAACCGCCAACTGGGTGACGATCACGCTGACCGGCCCGCAGGCGGGCGATCTGGCCCATGCGGCGGATTTGCCCGACCGGCTGTTGGCGCTGCCGCATATGGGCGTGGCCGAAACCATGTGGAACGGCTATCCGGCCCGTGTGGCGCGGGTCAGTTTCACCGGCGATCTGAGCTATGAGATCTCGGTGCCCGCGCGGCACGCGGCGGCCCTGTACGCACGGCTGGATGCCGCACGAGCGGCCCATAATGGCCGCTGGATCGGACTGGAGGCAGTGATGATCCTGCGCGCTGAAAAGGGCTTTATCCTCGTGGGCAAAGATACCGATGGCGTGACCATGCCCCATGATCTGGGATGGGGCGGGCCGCGTGACAAACGCAGGGATGAATATTTCGGGCGTCGGTCGCTGTTCACGCCAGAGGCGCGGCGCACGGACCGGCGGCAGCTTGTGGGGCTGATCACCGATGGGCCTGATCCGCTGTCCGTCGGTGCGCATCTTCTGGCCGAAGACGGCCAGCGCCGGTCGCTTGGCTTCGTGACGTCCAGCCATGTCAGCCCGACCCTGAACCGTCCCATTGCTCTGGCCCTGCTGGAAGAAGGACAAAACCGGATGGGAGAGCAGTTGATTGCCTTCCATCTTGGCGTGGAACAGCCCGTCCGCGTGGCCCCGGCCTGCGCTCTGGACCCGGAAGGAGCGCGGCTGAATGGATGAACGTATCTGGACAAACGCAAGCCCGGAACCGGGGCAAGAGGCAGCGTATCCTGACCTTATGCTCGCATGTGCGGCCCCCGGTGGCGCACTGATGATCTCGGGCGATCTTGAGGCCGCCATTGCGGCGCTTGTGCCAGGCGCGCCGGCGGTTGGGTGCGGGGGGGCGGCCCCGGACGGCCCGCACGCGATCCGCATTGCGCGCGACAGGATGCTGCTGGTCACGGACGCGCCCTTGGACGTGTCGCCGGGTTGGCAGGATGGCTATGCGATCAGCCTTGCCGACGATCTTTACACCACGATCACGCTGACAGGATCGCGCTGCGACGACATCGCCGCCGCCTGTACTGCAACGCCGCTGGATGGCAGGTCGCCGTCTGCCACCACGATCTTTGGTGGGGTCGGCGCGCATATCACACGTCAGGGGGACACTCTGATCATTCGGGTTCAGCGCCCGGATGCGGCGGCGCTGTGGTCTTTGTTAACCAAGCTGGCTGCTGCCTGACTCAGACCCGAAAACCGACAGGAAAATCCGCAGCAGGTCGCTTGGGGGCTGGTGACAGGCCCTTTGGCTGTCCTATCTGACGTGCAGGAAACACATGGGGACAGCGAACATGGCCTATCTGCTTGGCGTGGATACGGGTGGCACCTATACGGATGCTGCAATTATCGACGAAACAGCGCAGAGCGTTGTGGGAACCGCCAAGTCGCTGACCACGCGGCATGATCTGGCCTTGGGCATCGGCGGCGCGGTGGATGCGGCGCTGGAGGGGGCCGGGATCGGGGCCGACCAGATTGCGCTAGTATCGCTGTCGACCACGCTTGCCACAAACGCTTTGGTTGAAGGGCAGGGCGGGCGTGTGGCGCTGGTCTCGATCGGGTTCACCGAGAAGGATCTCGACCGGGGCGGGCTGACCGAGGCGATTGGCCGTGACCCGATGGTGTCAATCGCAGGCGGCCACGGTCACGATGGACGAGAGGCTGCCCCGCTGGACGAGGCCGCATTGCTGGAGGCGGTAAGCGCGCTGAAGGGCGAGGTGGAAGCCTTTGCCGTGGTGTCGCGCTTTGCCACCCGTAACTCGGCCCATGAGAAGCGTGCGCGCGACCTGATCGGGCGGGAAACCGGACGACCCGTGACCTGTTCCTACCAGCTGTCGGCCAAACTGAACGGCCCCAAACGCGCGCTGACGGCGCTGCTGAATGCGCGGCTTGTGGGGTCGATCGCGCGGCTGGTGGCGGCGTGCGAACGGCATTTGGCGAAGCTGGGGATATCCGTGCCGCTGATGGTGGTGCGTGGCGACGGGGCGCTGATTTCGGCGGATATGGTGCGCGAGCGTCCGATTGAAACCATTCTGTCTGGCCCCGCCGCCAGCATCGTTGGCGCGCGCTGGCTGACCGGGGAACGCGACGCGCTGGTCTCAGATATCGGCGGCACAACGACAGATGTTGCCCTGCTGCGCGACGGCCTGCCCGAGATCGACCCCGAAGGTGCGCTGGTCGGCGGCTATCGCACCATGGTCGAGGCGGTGGCGATGCGCACCACGGGCTTGGGTGGCGATAGCGAAGTTCATGTGTTGTCCGAAGGGTTGCAGGGCGGTGTGCGGCTTGGGCCCCGGCGGTTGATGCCCCTGTCGCTGCTGGCGCATGACCATCCCGATATGGTGATCGAAGAACTGGAGCGCGCGTTGTCATCTGAAGTGGCGCTGGACTATGCGGGCCGCTTCGTGGTGCCGATGACGGGCGATGCCTCGGGCCTGCCGCCGCGCGACGCTGCCGTACTGGACCGGATCACCGGACCGATGCCGGCGCAGGGGCTGCTGAAATCGCGGCTGGAAGGCGCGGCGCTGGATCGGTTGGTGGCGCGGGGGCTGGTGATGCTGTCGGGCGTCACACCGTCGGATGCCAGCCATGTTCTGGGCCGTCTGGACACCTGGAACACGGATGCCGCGCGGCTTGGGCTGCAACTGATGGCGCGCAAGCGCGGCGGCAGCGGCAATCGGCTGGCGGACGGGGCAGAGCAACTCGCCCGGATGATCGTGGATCAGCTGACCGAACAGACCGTCGATTGCCTGCTGGAGGCGGCCTTTGCCGAGGACAGAGAGTTTGCCGACCATAGCCCCGCCACGCTGGCCCGACACAGGCTGACCCGGTCCGGTCTGACCCCGCATCGCGGTATTGTGGAACTGACAACCCGGATCGGCGTGCCAGTGATCGGGCTTGGGGCCTCGGCCCCCAACTATTACCGGGCCGTGGGGGATCGGTTGGGGTGCCGGATGGTTCTGCCGGATCATGCGGGCGTGGCCAACGCCATCGGCGCGGTTGTGGGACAGATCCGGCAGGTGGTGTCGGGCGTCGTAACCAGCGCGGGCGAAGGCCGCTTCACCGTGCATCTGGCTGAGGGTCCGACATTGTTTGCCAACCGCGACGCAGCGCTCGATGCCCTGCAGCACGCCTTGTCAGATCAGGCGCGCGACCGTGCACAGCGGGCAGGGGCCGAACATCTGACCCTGAGCCACACCCGCGACATCCGCGAGGTCGAGATCGAGGGGCGCTCGATGTTCGTCGAGGCGGAAGTGACCGTTACGGCCACCGGCCGTCCACGCATCGCCCATGGTTAAGGTCAGTCGCAGGCGGCGGTGACGATAATCTCGACCTTCAGCACATCGCGCGAAAGTTTTGCCTCGCCGCAGGCGCGCGCAGGGGCGTGGCCTTCGGGCACCCAAGCATCCCAGACGGCGTTCATCTCGGCGAAATCGTCCATATCCGACAGCCAGACAATCGCCTGAAGGATGCGGTCTCGGGACGAACCGGCCTTGTCAAGCAGCGCCTGAACACGGGCGAGGCAATCGGTTGTTTGTTCCGTCACGCTGTCACCCGCGCCAACCTGACCGCACAGATAGGCCACCCCGTTATGCTTGACGATCTTGCTCATGCGCTGGCCGGTGTCGATCCGTTCGATCATATCAATCTCCTTGGGGTGCTGTGGTGTCCATACTCGCCAGCTCTGCAAGTGTCACGGGTTTGAGCGGCGGGCGAATGCGGTAATAGCCGGTGGCGTCAGGGCTTTGGCCCGTTGCCTCGGCCATCAGGGCGGTCACGGTCAGCCCGCAATAGCGCCCCTGACAGGGCCCCATGCCGGCGCGGGTATAGCTTTTGGCCTGATTGGGGCCAAGGCAGCCAAGCGCGGCGGTCTGCCGGATCTGGCCTGCCGTGATCTCTTCGCAGCGGCAAATGACGGTGCTGTCCTGGGGCGCCAGCGCCTCGGGGCAGGGCGGATAGGCGGCATCCAGAAAGGGGCGAATGGCGCGTTCGCGTGACCGGGCGCGCAATAGCGGCGCGGCCTGCACGTCGCGGTCCGCACTCGTAAGATGCCCTGCCTCTTCGGCCAGTTTCAGTGCCGCAAGACGGCCCGCGATTTCGGCCACCATGGCCCCGCCAATTCCGGCCCCGTCGCCCGCAATGAACACGCCCCTGCGGTCGGTCGCCCCCCATTGGTCATGAACCGGGGTGAATGCGTGCTGAGCCGCGGTCCAGCGATGTGCGATGCCAAGCGATCGGGCGGTCTGCGTGTTGGGCACCACCCCGTGGTGCAGCAAAACCGTGTCGCAGGCGATGCGGTGCATCTTGCCGCCAGAGCGGAAGTGCAGCGCCTCGGCCTTTTGGCTGCCCTCCACTGTCAGCCCGCCGGCCCCGGTAAAGCGCCGCACCCCGGCACGGCGAAGCTCGGCAAGCAAGCCAAGCCCCTTGACCAGCCCGCGCCAACCGCGCAGCGCGCCGGGCAGGTGGCGCGTGGCTCGCAAAAGGTCAGCCCGCGTTTGTGTTTCAACCAAAGCCAGCGGTGGCATCCCCGCCCGGACCATCTGGGCGGCCACCAGATAAAGCAGCGGGCCGCTGCCCGCCAGAACCGCCCGCCGGGCCAGAACGCCGGAACCCTTCAGCAGGATCTGCGCGGCCCCCGCCGTCATCACACCGGGCAGGGTCCATCCCGGGATCGGCATCGGCCGTTCCAGCGCCCCGGTTGCCAGAAGAACCCTTTTCGCTGAAATTTGTGCAGCATTTCCGTTTGCTGAGTAGGACAGCTGAAATCCATCCTCGATGGCCCAGACAACTGCGCCGGGAATATGCTGAACACCGCTGCTGGCCAGGGCCGAGGTCAGCGTAGCCCCATGGATATAGTCCGCCCCCAACACGCGCGCCCGATCGGCGCTGATCCGGCTTACGTCGCGATAGATCTGGCCGCCGGGGCGTGGCTGTTCATCAAGCAACGCAACGCGAAGACCCGCCTTGTCGGCGGTTACGGCAGCGGCCAAACCGGCAGGGCCCGCGCCGATGATGGCCAGATCGACCTCAGCCATTGGTTGCGCCCTTTGGTCGGGTCATGATCAACCCTTCGGTGACGGTCATCATGCAGGCTTGGCGGGTCACTCCGTCAATCTCTATCAGGCAGTCGAAACAGGCCCCCATCATGCAAAAGGGCGCGCGTGCTTTGCCGGAACCGGGGGTATGGCGCAGATACCCGACACCGGCAGCCAGCAGGCTTGCAGCCAGGTTTTCACCGTCGGGCAGCAGCAAATCCGCTCCGTCGAGTTGGACGGGCACAAGCCGCGCGGAGGCAGAAAGACGGGTGAAAGCTGAGTCAGCGGGCATGGAAGGCGTCCCGAGGGCAAAATTCCGGGCACGCGGGCCCGCAAGATCACCTCTAGCGCAAGGCGAGGCACCCCGTCCACAGATCGCGCGCGTCAGTGTCCGTAATACGCCGTGTAAATGCCGACGGCCCCGACCAGCACAAGGCTGAGCGCCCACACAATATCGAGGTTGAACCACGTCCGGGACAGGAATTTCAGGCCGAGCCAGACATAGATGACGATCGCCAGAATGCCGCCAGCGAGGGTCATGGCGAGGGTGTGGACCAAGGCCACCACAAAGGCGGTCAGCACGTTTTGCCCCATCAGCGCCTGTGCCGCCTCGTGACCCTCGGACGGGCCTGCGTCAATGCCGCAGATGCCCAGATAGATCGGCACCAGCATCAGCCCCGCCCCATGGGCGAGTGCCGCGAGGAACGACCACAGTGCCAGCCGCGCGGGGTGAACGCGGGCCAGAAACCTTGGGTGTCTGCGATTGATTAGCAGGTAGAGGCCCATGGCCACGACCAGCAGGCCCGCGCCGACACGGATCTGCATCTGCCATGTGACCAAAGCAGTCATCAGGGAAAACGGCAGCAAGATCGCTGTCATCGACAGGAAATGCCCCGCTGCCAGCGCCACAAGGGCCTTGCCCATGGCGCTGCGCTTGCCCTCCATCAATGCGGCGGACACGGCCAGGGGCCAGCCCATGCCGGGGTTCACCCCATGATAGAAGCCAGACAGAATGACGGCCCCCCAGAGGGCCGTCAAAGTGGTTATATCCGTGCCCATTCAGACGTTCGGATAGCAGAAGCTGTCGGTCGAGCAATCGCCGCCTTCCAAACGGATCTGATGCGCGCGCAGGCCCTCGGGGAAGGTGATGTAGAAGTTCGGGTCAAGCTCTAGCCCGCCATTCTCTCCTACATTCGCCATGACCATCTGGCCGCCTTCCGCCCCGGGATAGAACTGCTCGTCCCAGGTGGAATAGAGCGAGTTGGTCCAGTAGACCCGCTTGCCGTCGCGGCTGACCTCGACCATCTGCGGACCGAAGGCGAACTCACCGCCGCCTGGATGCTTGGCATTCCGCGCAATACCACCCAGTTCCACTTTGCCGGTCAGCTTGGGGTTCATCGGGTCGCTGACATCGTACTGGTGCATCTCGCCCATGCCCCAGCAGGCGACATAGAGATATTTGTCGTCAAGGCTGAGGTCGATATCGGTGACAAGCGGTGGCACCGCAGCAAACCCCTGCAACAGCGGCGGCAGGTTCTCCGGGTCTTCCGGGCGCGGGTCGATGGTGATGGTCTTCTTGGCCTGCCAGGTGCCGTCCTCTCCCCGCCACCAGGTGAAGATCGCACCTTGCAGGTTGGTGGTGTCGACCACGACGCCGCAGAAGCCATAGGACTTCTTCGGATCGTGCGCAGGCCGGATTTCCAGCGCCATCTGGTGGTTTTCACCAAGGTCGATGGTCTGGGTGTTCTTGCGCTTGCGCAGGTCCCAGAAATGGATCGAATGGCCGTATTTGTTGGACAGCAGATCCTCGGCCACGATGCCGTTCTCGAACTGCGGCGGCAGACCCCATTCGGAGCTGACCATGTAATCCTGCGGCAGGTTCCACCAGAAATCGTAGTGCTTGTCCTGCTTGCCCCGGTCCATTTCGTACTGGCCGATGATCTCGAAGGTTTCGCAATCCATGATGAAGATGCCCGGAGGCCCATCAGTGCCGTCTTTACCACCCCCGCCCAGGGTCGAGACATAGATGCCCTCGGGACCACAATGGATGGTGTGGGGACGCGAATAGCCGGTCTTTGCGAAGACCTCTTCAGGTTCGATGATCTTGTGAATGCTGGCTTTCAGCGGGTCTTTCACGTCGATGACATAGATCCGCGATGATCGGATGCCCGGCACGATCAGATAGCGGCGTTCAAGGAAGGCATGGCCGGTCAGCGGTGACAGAGACGACGAACAGGCGTTCCAGCCGAAATGGTGAAACTCGTCACCCTTGTAGGGCATCATCACCGTATGGACGATGGTGCCGTAGCTGTCCGATTTCGGGTCGAGATCGACCACGGCGATCCCGTCGGGCTGTGACCCGTCGGGGCTGAGCATCACGGTAAAGCCGTAGGTTTCCACTGGGGCCTGCATGGCAAGCTGCGCAGTGGCGTGGAATGTCGGATCCGGTCTAAGTGTCATTTTTTCCTCCCTTGAATGAACAATGCCCCGAAGGGCGAGACGTGAATTCCTTTCCCTTTTTTGTGTGGCGCGGGTCTCCTCAAACCTCGGCCACGTTGCAAAGCTGGATGGCGCCGCTGACGCGGCTTGCCAGATCGATAAGTTTCAAACCGATCTCATCCCTGTATTCGGCTCCAAAGCGCCGGATCGGTCCGACTGCCCCGACGCTGAATGTCGCGCCGATATTGCCGATTGACACAGGCGCAGCGACGCTCGCTATCCCTAGGTCGATCTCCTGGTCGCAATCGGCAAAGCCCTTTTGCAGAATGCGGGCAAAATCGGCGCGCAGATCAGCCTCGGTCGTCTTGGTATGTTCGGTGTAGGCCTTGAGCGTGCCCTTGATGATGCAGTCCTGAAACTCCGGCTCGGTAAAGGCGGCAATGGCCTTGGAGCAGGAACAGGCATGCATCGGCCGCACCCCAAGGCCGGGGTGGATAAAGGCGCGGGCCGGGTCATCGGGGGTTTCCACATGGATGATCTCTACCTGGCTGCTGCGAAAGCGGGCCAGAAACACCGTCTCGTTGAAGTTCACCGCCGCCGCTTTCAGCAAAGGTGCTGCGGCCTTGCGCACGTCGATATCCGATTTTCCAAGCAGCGCGATGCGGATAAGCCGTTCGCCGATGACCACGCGCCCATCATCACCGGGCGATTCTACCAGCCCCTGATCCTGCAGCGTCTGCATCAGCCGGTAGCAGGTGGGTTTCGGCAGGCCCGTCGCGTTTTGAATTTCACGCGCCGCAACTGGTCGCCCGGCGACGGCGACAAGTTCCAGAATGGTGATGAGGCGATCCAGATGCATATTGACGGAATCTATCCATTTTGCGAGACATAGTCTCAAATCATGATAGCTCACATTCAAAAATCAAGATAAATCTGAAAGGGACGGCACATGCGCACGAGAGCGGCGGTTGCATTGGAGGCTGGGAAGCCTTTGGAGGTTATGGAGGTGAACCTTGAGGGCCCGAA
>NZ_JBPBBA010000068.1:0-8617 GCF_050896395.1 Nioella aestuarii
AAAGGACTGGGTTTCGTCATGAACGAACGCTACCGGCCGGCCGCTGCGGGCTCAAGGCATGTTATTCTGACAGAGCCGATGTGGGCTAACAATATCTGACGTCGAACAAGCGAAAGCGAGAACGGTGGCTGCCTTCAACATCTTCCGACAGTTGGCCATGGAATGCCCTAATCGACGTCTCGGTTGTACCAATCGGGTGCTGTGCGTCATACCCACTTCTTCGAACAAAGTGTTTCGGTTCGTTTGGACCGCTTCGTAGGTGGATTCTCCGCTCTTTTACTCCGCCACTAGCATTGGTCGCGTTGCGTTGAGATATGCCTGATCGGGCGTCTGTGCTTCTAGCGATGAGCGTGATCTCCTTGTGTAGTAGAAAGGCAGATCCCCGGTCAGGTATTCGCGAGCGTCCGTGACGCACTAATTTGGATCGCTGACGCGCCAGTTCGACAGGCGTTGCGCTACAGGGCTCTTTCTTGCCCGAATATCCGGACTCAACACAAATCCTGTGCGGCGAGAAATCGGACGAACATCAGGGTCAGGCTTTCGCGTCGTGACGTGTCGGACCAGACCGCGAAGATCCCGAGCGGCCTAAGATGCCAGTCCGGCAGAAGTCGGACGAAATGCCCGGCCTCCACGCCGCGATCGGCAAGGAATGAGGGCAGGGTCGTGGCCCCAAGGTTCTGGGTGGCGAAATGGTAGACGGCTTCGATGCTGTCGGCCTCGATCTGGGCGTTTCCCGTGACGCTCTCGGTTTGGCCGTCCAGCGTGGTGAACTTGGTCGTGTCGGGGCGGTTCTTGAAACGGATCCAGTCCCAATCTTCCATGTCCGAGGGTCTGCGGGGCAGCGCACGCTGTTCGGCATATCTGGTTCCGGCGACAAGGGTGCGTTGCCCCTGACCCAGTTTGCGCGACATCATGGAACTGTCGTCCAGCCATCCCACGCGGATATTAAGGTCGAACCCGTCCTCAATCAGACCAACGCGATTGTCGGTATAGGCCACCGAAAACGCGACGTTGGGGTGGCGGCGGGCGAATTCCCCGATCGCGTTTGAAATTGGACCAGAGGCCATGAAGGCAGGAATTGAAACCCGCAAGGCACCGACGGGTTCCAAGGATAACGCGTTCAAATCGTTCAGCCCGGCCTCGGCGCTACGAAGCATATCCACGACCCGGTTGTAGAATATGCGCCCCTCGCTGGTCAGAGCGATCTTTCGGGTGGAGCGATAAAGCAGGGTGACGCCAAGAAATTCCTCAAGCTCCGAGACTGTCTCACTGATGCGCGAAGGGGCCAAGCCAACATCCTTGGCCGCCGCCCGGAACGACCCGAGGTCCACCACCCTTGCAAAAATGGCCATCTGTCTGAGGTGGTCGATCATTGTTCCGTCCAGCCGAACGATTGCATCTGAAATCAGTAAATATTCAAAACAATAACGCGGCGCTAGTGTCTTTTTACTCAGACAAGGACATGGAAATGAACGCGACCGCAACTTTCGCAACAGACCGGGCCAGCCGGTACCTCAAGGCGCTGTGCCACCATTTTGGCCGCAAGGTCGAAGCCCAATGCGACGAGACCTCTGGCCGGGTGAAATTCCCGTTCGGCCGGTGCGATCTGGCTGCGGATGCGGATCAGCTCACCCTACAGGTTTCGGCGGATGATCCCCGGCGGCTCGACCAGTTGGCGCAGATCATAACCCGCCACCTTGAACGCTTCGCCTTTCGGGAAAACCCCGAACTGGACTGGAGCAGGACACCAACAGAGCCGCAAAACGGATGACTCCGCTTCGGGCCATCACCCAGACAGCCCAATTTGAAAGGAACCCCAGAGATGAATCGCAGAACCCTTATGAAAACCACCGCCGGCGCCGCTTTGGCGTTGGTCCTTGCAAAACACGCAGGAGCACAAACCATGGATGAAGTAACCCAAGCGACATTTGACACCGTCATGGCCTTTATGGGCGCTATGGGCGGCGGCGATATGGAGGCCATGTCGGCCCTGATGGCAGATGACATGGTCTGGCACAACGAGGGCGATTCCAGCTTGCCCTGGATCGGCGAAACCGTCGGCAAAGAGGCAATTTTCGAGTTTCTCGGTGTGTTCTCGTCCAACCTGCAGACCACCCGGTGGGAAAACACCGACGCCTTTGCCTCGGGCGATACCGTCGCCGTTTTTGGCATCATGAACGGAGTCACCACCCATTCCGGTCAGGAAATCGGCGATTTCACCTTCGCCCTGCGCGCCAAGGTTCGCGATGGGCAGGTCGTCCTTTGGCACTGGTTCGAAGACAGCTTTGCCGTCAGCCAAGCCTATCACGGCCGGGCCTAAGGCCAGCGACTACTTCACCGGTTTTTACGTGTCAGGAGATACTCCCAATGACGACGACTTCCAATAAACTCAGCGCCGGTCTGATTTCCGGTGTGTTGCTGGCGCTTGCCGGCCCGGCGGCGGCCGATATGGCCAGTAACGCGACCCAGGCGGTCAACTTCTTCGAAAACGGCCAGGCGACCGGCGGCGTAATGATGGCCGTCGATTCCCAAGGACCGGTCGCCATCGGCGATGGCGTGGAACTGGCCGGTTTCGCATTCGGCACCTACGATGTCGACTTCACCGCCAATTCCGTGACCATGACGCTGGTTGCGCGTCTGGAAAACCTGATGATCACCCAATATGACGGCACCACTTTCGACCGCTATTACTTCGCGTTCGATCAGGCCGTTACCTCTGCCGAGATCGCGGCGTCGACCGATGCAGGCTTTGCCGCCACTGTCGAGATCATCGCACCCGGCACCCAGGTGATCGCCGCTGGTGCCTTCGTTGACGGCCTCCCGACCGAATACACGTTCGAAAACGGCGGGATCCTGCTGACCATTGGTGAAGGAACCGATCTGAACACGATCAGTGCCAATGGCGGGTCGATCACGGTGAATTTCTGATTTCATCCAAAAGGGGTGCGGTGCCGGACGCCTCCGGTGCCGCGCCGCAAATTGACGGGAAGACCCGAGGTCAGGCCAAGGCCGCATGCCATAAGTGAGAAGGATACCTGAAAGATGATAGGCAAGGTAAAGGTCGAAGGAATACCGATCTGGGTAAGCCTGTTCCTGATGCTGATTGTGGCGGTTGGAATTGGTCTTGGCGTTCCAGCCATGATTGGTCAGGGCCTGATGGAAACTCACTCGATTGGCTGGGGTGGACGGCAGCTTGGTATTGCTGTCGGAAGCATCCTGGCGATCACTTACCGAAGCCAAATTGGGTACCTGATCGTTTTCACTTGCGCCGTCTTCAAGGAGATCAGCGATTTGATCGAAGTACTCTCTATGCCAGATCCAGGCGTGGGGATGGTACTTGGGTTCGCGCCGTTCATAGCTCTCGAACTTGTCGCCCTCTGGTACAGCTATCGGGCCGTCCAAACGAGGTAGTTGTCATGTGCCGCTGTAACTCTTCGTTCTCCGCAACTCCCTGAATCAGCGTTTCCGCAACTGCGCGGCTCATTTTCACATCTGACCAACACCGCCTGCCGGAAATCCCAACCATGACTTCGATCTGGCAAATCCGCTTCGCAATCTGCTTCCATCGCAATCCGACACTCGGCAGCTGACTCGCAGATCAAGCAACTAATTGGACGGCGGGTCAACATAGTGCTTTGGCGCATCCCTCTTACCGCAAGGATACCAATATGACCTTTCACAAGGATTTCCTGCTGCCACGGATCCTGATCGGATTGATGGCGCTGGCCATGGCGGCGGCAACCATTCCCGCCTATGGCAACCCGACGATGAACCCGGGCCTGACAACCCTCACGGGTGATGCCCTGTCGCTTGGCCAGACGGCCGGCGCGTTTCTTGGGCGTCAGTTGACGCTGATCCTTATCGCGCTGATCGGGGCGGTTGTCGGTCAGCGCGAGCTGGTGCTGATCGGTGCCTTCGGCATGATGGTCATGAACGGACATGACGCCATTCTGATGGGGTTGCTGGGTGGACCGGTCGCCGCGGCTATCGGCGGGTTGGTCTTTGCAGCACTCGGCGCGCTGTCGATCTATCTGGTCTGGCGCAAACCGGTGTCAGCATGACCCCGGCAATGACTTTCCGGTCCGCGATCTCGCCCTACTGGCTGTGGGCCCTTCTGGCCCTTCCGGCTGCGGGGTTCATGGCCTCCTTGGGGTCGGCGACTGGGCCCGAAGTCTACGAAGAGCTCCTGCATCCAAGCGGAGAGTTTTCGGCAAGATTCATGATCATTGCCATGCTGGCCACGCCGCTGACCCTGCTCTTCAAGGGATGGCGTGGCCCGCAATGGCTCAAGAAAAACCGCCGCTACTTCGGCGTTGCGGCCTTTGGCTATGCGTTCTTGCACACCGTGTTCTACCTGATCGATGTTCAGGGCGTTGCCGGCGCGGTCGCGCAATTGCCGCGTCTTTATATCTGGACCGGCTGGGTCGCATTCTTGATCTTCATCCCGCTTGCGGTAACTTCGATGGATTATTTCGTCCGCCGAATGGGGCCGCGCTGGAAACAGCTTCAGCGTTGGACCTATGGCGCGGCCGTTCTGACGCTCGTCCACTGGGCGGCGCTGCATGATTGGGGCGGAGCAGGCCCCGCACTGATACATTTCGTGCCGCTTGGCCTACTGGAGGCCTACCGCGTTTGGTATTGGAATTTCCGCCCCCGCCTCAGATTAAGAGGATAGGCTACCATGACAGAAAAGACCGTACCGATTATTGCCGCCAAATCGCCAGCGATGGTCGATCTCGAGGCCGGAAAGACCTATTTCTGGTGTGCCTGCGGGCGATCTCGTAACCAGCCTTTTTGCGATGGGTCCCACGCGGGAACGGGGTTGAACCCGGTCAAATTCACCGCGTCAAAAACCGGCAAATCGGCGCTGTGCCGCTGCAAGGGGACGGCCAACCGGCCCTTCTGCGACGGCACCCATGCGCAACTGGGTGACAAGGAAGTTGGCGACCCATCCCCGGAACCGAAATCCGACGTCCCTGCTGCCCGGGCGACACCCGAAGAGCCCACCGTTGCCCGCATCCACGAACTGGCCCGCGACGGGCTGAGCAAGCTGGGGCATCACGGCGAGATGGGGGCCATGGGCGTCCCGCGCAAGGACCTGCCCCATTGGGACGATATCCAGATCCTCGCTGCCCAGATGGCCCGCAAGCCGCTACTGGATAACGTGCCGGTTGCGACCTCGGTCACGATCGGGCCCCGGGCGGTAAAACCGCTGAAGCTCGATATCCCGCTTTTTGTTTCGGACATGAGCTTTGGCGCCCTCTCGCAAGAGGCAAAGACAGCACTCGCACGCGGCGCCGAAATGGCCGGGACCGGGATCTGTTCCGGCGAAGGTGGCATGCTGGAGGAAGAGCACGCCGAAAACTCGCGCTATTTCTATGAATTGGCCTCGGCCAAGTTCGGCTGGGACATTGCCAAGGTCGAACATGTTCAGGCGTTCCACTTCAAAGGAGGGCAGGGGGCCAAGACCGGCACCGGCGGTCATTTGCCCGGCGACAAGGTCGACGCCAAGATCGCGGAAGTGCGCGGGCTGAAAGTGGGCGAGGCGGCAATTTCGCCTGCGACTTTCCCCGATCTGCACACCCCCGCTGATTTCAGGAAACTGGCGGACGCGGTTCGTGAACGTTCGGGCGGTATACCTATCGGGTTCAAGCTGTCGGCCAATCACATCGAGGATGATATTGATTTCGCGCTCGAGGCCGGTGCCGATTACATCATTCTTGACGGTCGTGGCGGTGGCACCGGGGCTGCTCCACTGATCTTCCGAAATCACATCTCAGTTCCCACTATTCCGGCGCTGGCGCGTGCGCGGCGGCATCTGGACAAACGGACCGGGCGCGAGGTGACGCTGGTCATCACCGGCGGCCTGCGGGTGGCCGAGGATTTCGTCAAGGCCATGGCCCTTGGTGCCGACGCAGTTGCAGTGTCGAATTCCGCCATGCAGGCGGTGGGCTGCATCGCCGCGCGGATGTGCAATTCCAACAATTGCCCGGTTGGTGTGGCAACGCAAAAGCCCGAATTGCGCCGCCGCCTTGACGTGCAGCGTGGGGCCGAACAACTGGCGCGTTTCTTTGGCGCATCGGTGGAACTGATGCAGGTGCTTGCCCGGGCCTGCGGCTATGACAGCCTGTCGGGCTTCCGGCAGGGCGACCTGTCCACATGGAAACGCGAGATGGCCGATTTGAGCGGGATTACCTTTGCCGGCGCAACCCTTTAGGCGGCGGCCCCTTGCCGGACCCCGCCCCAAGATCCGTACCCCACGCCGAACCACAACCACTACAGGAGAGACTAAAATGAGACTTCTTCTTCGACGCGCGCTGGCTGCGGCCGCGATCCTGCTTTCGAGTGCCGCCCTTGCTTCTGCGCAGGAAGGATATGTGCACGAATTGGCGCCGAATTTCTACAGTTTCGGTCAGGGCAATGCGCATTCGATGTTCATGGTGACCGACGAAGGCGTCGCGGTGTTCGAAACCTTTAATACCGGCCACTCCCAAGCCATGCTGGCGGCGATCCGCGAGGTCACTGACCTGCCGATCCGCTATGCGTTTCACACCCATAACCATTGGGACCATTCCAGCGGCGGTCAGGTCTTTCTGGACGAGGGTGCGCAGACCGTGATGCATCGTTTTGCCGACGAATATCTTGAGGCGAATCCCGGTCCCGACACGACCCGCGCAAGCGTCGTCTGGGAAGGGGAACAGACCGAATTCACGCTAGGGTCAGGATTCATAACCAGAACATGACCACAGCGGCCATCCCGCCACCGTAACCCATTGCGATTGATGAATATAATGCCACTCAACACGCGCCTATCGTCAACACGCGGCTTGCCGTGGGATTTGGGAAAGAAAGGCTCCAACTTCGCCATCTGCGCATCGCTCAGCCAGTAAAGATCGCTCATATCACCGCTCCGTTTTGGGAGCCGTGAATCAGACCTCTACAGGAAAATCAATGCATCCTGACCCTAGACACTAGGGGCGTCGCCAAATCGGTTTGTGCCGGGTGAACCCGCGGCTGAGAGAAACGCAGTAGAGCCAATAGCTGCGGCGAAACTAGCAAGGCCGCAAATTCCCATGACATTTGCTGCAGTCTCCAAAGACGGGCCGCCAAAAGCAAGATTTAGGGCGAAGAAGAAAAATAAAACTCCAAACCCAATTAAGCCGAGGGGCAAGAGACACCACCGCGCGGATCGATCCATATCGTGCAAACGCCGTGAGCCGACAGCTAGAGCTATCGGTATCCAAAGTATTAGCAAGAAAGCCATCGGATAAAATAAAATGAAGGCTGCGGTCCAAAAAGCGGATGCATCGTCCCAATCTCTAGGCGAAAAGGTCATTATTAATCCTAGGACAACTACCAAGACGATGAAAATAAGAAACCACCACCAGAACTCTGACCGCGAAGCTCGCCCCGAGTATTTATAAGAGTTCAATATACAACTTTTTGCGGCAGCAACAAATCCCAAATCCTGTTCTCCTTTGAAGCACTATGCATGAAGTGACTGAACTTTGAAATCAACATCTGCTCCGTCCCGCGCTGCGGACCTTCACCCTTCGAAAATGCTGCACGATGCGTGAATGGCCGCTTCGGTGGAGCTGCGATGCGGCGTCCGACCTCACGGCAAAGGTCGGCTCCGGGCCGGTCCTGGCGTTTCATCACGCTAGTCGGTACTGACATTGAAGGGGGTGCTATCTGAGCATTTCAGACACCAAGGCTTGTGTGAAACGGCGGCTCAGCGCCCTCATCTGAAGTCAAAGGATTCGGCTCCCGAAGCTCGTAGACCTGAACGTAAAGCGCATAGTCAAGCGTCGCACCTATCCCGGAAGGGGGGGTATCTGAAGCTTTGTAGCCCACGGCCCAAGGACCGGAGGGGGAAGGCAATTTCTCGTTTTCACAATATGGAGATTTTGGCACTAGGGAAGCCGCAAGCCGATAACCCAGCCAGAATTCCCTACTGACAGGCCCCACACCAGAACTCGCACCCATCGGGCCAGCTTCTCGCCAAGCCCTCTCCGATAAGAATGTCGCCAACATTCACACCGTCGGATCGAACCACTGCAAGCGTTCGCCCATATCGGTCCTCCCCCTGTCGCAGCAGGGTGATTTGGGTTTCGTTGAATAATTGCATCAACCGGCGCGATGCTTGCTGTCCAAGCTGACGCTCAGCGTTGCCGCCACATAGGTTGGTTGTCGTTTCAGGCGTATCATAGCCCACCGCGCGGAACTTCTCGCCGTTCAACCAGAAAGTATCTCCGTCAACGATACAGTTGATCCTCGGACCGGAGCCACACATGCCAATTGCGTTCGCAGGCCCGCAAGCAAGTGCCAAGATGAATATCGCCGCCCCAAGCACGTCTCTCATGATTCTCCCCAGCGCTATTGCCCATGCCAACCGTAGACGTTGATGGGGGGCTTGTTAACCAAGGTTAACGACAGCGAAGGCGAGCAACAAACTCAAAGTGGGGGAACGAGTGGGGGAATGTCTCAGGGGTAAATACTGATTTATCAATATTTACAGTAACTTACTTGAGATGAATGGCGGTGCTGCCAGACGAATGCGAACCAGTCTCTCCAAGGGCAGTATGGCTGTCCCTTATGCCGCGCAAAGACCGCGCCA
>NZ_JBPBBA010000069.1:0-8570 GCF_050896395.1 Nioella aestuarii
ATAGGTTGAGGTGGGAATGCCGAGCGTCGCCAGCGTCTGGCGCGCCGACAAATGCGAAGCTTCCACAGTGCGGATGACCGGCATGTCCGACTTGCCCTGAACGGTTTCAACGAAAGCGGCCCATTCGGCCTTGTAGGCCGGCATGTACCGTTCGAGGAAAAAGTATGTCGGTTTGGCACTGTTCACGCCGGCCGTCGTGGATTTCACCAGTGTGTTTTCGAGCACGTTTTGTGCCTGCAACAGACCTTCGGACCCAAGAACCTCGACTCGCTGGTCATAGCCATAAACCGCCCGACGGGAATTCTTGATCACAGCGATGCGACCGTCCGCATAGGTCAACGTAACCGCCGCGGTGTCGACGTCACCTGCCGCGCCGATGGCCGGATCAACGACGGACGTCCCGACGGCGCTTACTGACACGGGCGCATCCCCCATAATGAAGTTCGCCATGTCGAAGTCATGGATCATCATGTCCCGGAACAGGCCGCCTGAGACCTTGATGTATTCAACTGGCGGCGGAGCTGGATCAAAGGATGTGATCGACAGCAACTCCGCCTTGCCGATCTCACCAGCGTCGATGGCGGCCTTGAGCGCGCCGAAGCTCGGATCGAAACGGCGGTTGAAACCGATCATGATGCTCGAAGCCTTGTCACCGACATTGCCAAGACATGCCGACGCGCGTTCGAGGCTTAGGTCCACAGGCTTCTCGCACAAGACCGCCTTGCCAGCCGCTGCGGCTGCTTCGATCAGATCGGAATGTGTATCGGTCGACGTCGCGATAAGGACGGCATCAATGGAGCTGTCCGCGATGATCTCATCCGAGGTGCGAACCTCACAGCCGTAGCTCTTCGCCAGAGCCCGAGCGTTCTTTTCAAACGCATCGGACACAGCGACCAATTCGCTCTCCGGATGCGAAGAAATCGCCTGTGCGTGAACATTTCCGATACGCCCTGCGCCGAGCAATCCAACCCGCATACTGAGACCTCCCGATTCTCGTTTGAGAGAGACCATTAACGTTTTTGCACCCGCGTGCAAGAATTTTCTGCACCCGCGTGCAAATTGCTGCTAGCCTTGCATGGAGCACCGGGCATGGAACGTTTGTGATTCCGATAGTTTCGATGACAGGGAGGTCGGCAAAAGATGAACGATCAGGGCGGATCTATAACAGCGGATGATGTGGCAGCCCTTGCAGGCGTGTCCCGCTGGACAGTGAACCGCGCCTTCAAGAAGGACGCGTCAATCTCTGCGAAATCACGCGAAAAGGTTTTGAAGGCAGCCGAACATCTCGGCTATGTGCCGGATCTTCTAGCGACAAGCCTGGCCACTGACCGAACCAATCTGGTGGCACTTCTGGTCGATGACTTTGCCAACCCGCACAAGCTGATCATGATGGAACGCCTGACACGCATATTGCGAAAGAACGGCTATGACACACTGCTCGTCAACACGAGCGACGAAGAAGACGCCTCTGCCGCCCTGCTCAATGCGAGCCAAAGACGCGTGGATGCGGCCGTTCTCATTGGGGTCAGTTTCAATGACCAAAGCCTTGAAACTGCGCTTGGAGCCAAGAGGGTCAAGAAACTGATCGTCTTTGCCCGGATGTCCAGCAATGACAATACGATCTCTATCTGCTGTGATGACCGCGCCGCCATGACCGCGATCACGCAGCATGTCTTCTCGGCGGGCTATCGCAATCCGCTATTTATCGCAGGCCCGCAATCTCAATCGGCTCATCTTCAACGGAAGGAAACGTTCCTTTCGCAGTGGGAAAAGACCACAGGCTCACGTCCCAAATTTGCGTCGGTCGACCGGTATGATCCCCAAATGGCATACGATCCGGTGGCTGAGTGGCTCCGGGATATACCAAAGTCAGAGCTACCGGACGTTCTGGTTTGCGAAAACGATGCGCTGGCTATGGGAGCGATCGATGCGATCCGCTTTGAGCTCGGTCTGCGCGTGCCGGAGGACATCGCTGTTACCGGTTTCGACAACGCGCCTCAAGCCTCCAGTCCGCACTATGAATTGACAACGTATCGCCAGCCACTGACGGAAATGGCAGAAGCACTGGTGGATGTCCTTGAGGGCAAGAAACGCACCAAAGAGTTGAATGCATTTCTGGGAAACTTGATCATTCGCAACAGCGCATAGGCCGCCTTTTAATAAAGAGAATCAGAGGCGCCTGCCGGGCCCGCAGTCCGGTGCTCGAGATTGTCATCCTGATTTAGATGTTGATACGAAGCGCGCAAAGCGAATTCCGACGAAGGAGGTAAGGCAGATAGCTTAAGTGTTTTATGGAGTCGATCCCGCTTACGACAATGGGTGGTTGGGATACGCTAAAACCCTTTCCTTCAAACGACCGGTTCGGTGAAGTCCAGGGCAGCGTTGAAAATTGAGTGCTGCAGTCGCGAAGGTCTTCTGCGTCAGCACTAGCTGCAACTGCACAAGTCCGCTTCGTCCGCTCTGCCGACCTTCACTCTCCGAAAATGCTGCGGTCTGCATGAATGGCCGCTTCGGTGAAGCTGCGATGCGGCGTCCGACCTCACGGCAAAGGTCGGCTCCGGGCCGTGAGCAACGGCACGCACAGAGGGCGGATATCGGACTTTCTCCGCAGACGCGAATGATTTGGAGGGTAGCTGTGAAAGCTGACGTTCAAACCGGCCAGCAACGATGTGCTCTTCTGCATGCTCTTCTGCGTGGCTGTAAAGCCGCTCCGAGCCTATCCAACGAATGCTGCAAGGTAGTATCACTGGTCGAGTAGAGATCCATCCCGATAAGGCATTTCGTTAACGGTTTTGCTTCTATTGCTAACTAAAGATACTCGAATGCCCACTCGTTGTAGCCCTGTTCTCCGCGATACCAGAGCACGCTATCGCCCGGCCGCTCATCGTGATTCCAAAGCTGTCTTTCGCCAAGGGTCATCGCATTTCGCACCAGTCTGCGGCGTTTCTGGCTCTGCCTGATGCGCCTAGTCAGCTGCTCCTCATCCCACTTTCGGGCGGCTGCCTCGGTGAACTTCTGAAGAATGTCCGCATGGTCGGTTCTGCGTGCAAGATTGGTCAGCTCGTCCGGGTCGGCTTCCAGGTCGAACAGCATCACACCATCAACCGAGGAGGAGACGAACTTGAAACGCCCCTTTCGGATCATGAAGATCGGCGCCGGTGTGGATTCGGCTAGGTACTCGGCGTGAATGGCGCGTTCCGGCGCAGGGTTTCCCCTGTCCAGCAGAGTCAAGAGATCAACGCCTTCAAGCGTGTCGACCGGCTCCGGCGCATGTGCGATGCCCGAGAAGGTCGGCAGGAGATCCACCAGCGACGAAAATTCAGACACCCTTTGCGGTGCGATCCACGGGGCGGTGATGAACAGCGGCACTCGCATGGACTTTTCGAAGAAGTGCTTCTTGAACCACATGCCGCGTTCACCCAGCATCTCGCCGTGATCCGAGGTGAAGACGATCACGGTGTTATCGGCTGCGCGAGTGGACTCCAGCGCCTCAAGGACGCGGGCGACCAAAGTGTCGATATAGCTGATCGACCCGTAGTAGCCGCGGATGGCGCGTGCGATGTCTTCGTCGCTGAACCGAATGCCCAGCATTCCGAAGTCCTTGAGCAAACGCACGGAGTGGGGGTCATGCTCTGCCTCGCTCAGCGCCGGCACCCGAGGCGTGGGGATGTCCTTGCCCTCGTAGAGGTCCCAGAACTCCTTGCGGCAGAGATAAGGTTCATGCGGATGGGTATAGGAGACCTGCAGGAAGAATGGCCGGTCGTCGTCCGAGCGCGCGATATCATAGAGGTGCTGTACCGCCTTGAAGGTAACCTCTTCGTCGTAATCAATCTGGACGCTGCGCTCACAGACCCCGGCGATCCGGACGGCTCGGGGATCATTGGTATCTCGCTTGCCCTCATTGCCCCAGTTTGGCACCCAGGCAAAGTCAGCCGGATAAAGGTCCGCCGTCAGACGCCTTTCGAAGCCGTGGAACTGGTCGGGCCCGATAAAGTGCATCTTGCCCGACAAGGCCGTCTGATAGCCAGCCGCCCGCAGGTAGTGGGCATAGGTCGGAATCTCGGCCGAGAACTCGGCGGCGTTGTCATAGGCCCCGACTTCGGAGGCCAGCTTGCCCGTGGCCATGGAAAACCGTGATGGCGCGCAGAGCGGATAGTTGCAGTAGGCAGTCTCGAAGACAGCACCCGCATCAGCCAAACGGTCGAGCGTCGGTGCATGACAAATCTCGTTGCCATAAGCTCTCAGGGCGCTCGCCGTCAGTTGATCAACCTGGATGAATAATATGTTGGGCTGCTTTGGCATGGGTCACTCCCGCCCGATCAGGCTGCGAACCAATCCGATCGGTCCGGTTTGATACCACTTCTTGTGCTCACGCTCGCGCGAGGAGATGCCGAAACTTTGCGAAACGCGGTCGATCACGATGGCGAGGAACACGATCCCCAACCCGCCCACTGTTGCGAGCCCCATGTCGAGCCGCCCGATACCGCGCAGAACCATCTGGCCCAGACCGGTGACCGAGATCATCGACGAGACAACGACCATGGAGAGCGCCATCATGATCGTCTGGTTCACACCCGCCATGATCGTCGGCATGGCAAGCGGCAGCTCGATCTTCAGCAGGGTTTGACGGTCGGAGGCGCCGAAAGCGCGGGCGGCCTCCACCATGTCGGGCCGAACCTGACGGATGCCGAGATTGGTCAGCCGCACGACAGGCGGCAATGCGTAGATGAAGGTCACGATCACGCCAGAGACATTGCCGATCGAAAAGAGCATCACGATGGGGACGAGATACACGAAAGACGGAATCGTCTGCATGAGGTCGAGGAGAGGGCGCAGCACGAGCCAGAACCGGTCCCGCTTGGCGGCCAGCACCCCGAGCGGAATGCCGATCAGGGAACAGAACACGACGCAGGTCAGGACGATGGACAGTGTGGTCATGCTTTCTTCCCACGCCCCCATGAGGCCGATACCCATCATGCTGGCCGCAGAAATAATGGCGAGCTTCCTGCCTCCCGCCTGCCAGGCGACAAGCACGATCAAAGCAAGGATCAGCAGATCCGGCGCCTCGGTCAGCCCAGTTTCAAGCCCGGTCAGCACAAAGTCGAAGGGCACCTTAATGGCCTGGAAGAACCCCCTGAAATTTGCCACCAGCCATTGCAGGGCCGCTTCCACCCAAGGTCCGATGGGCACCCATTCGGTATCGAAGATGTTCCAGATATCCATGATGCCCTCTTATCCGCGCAGCGCCGTCAAGGCGGCCTTGATGGTGATCAGACCGACCGGGTCGCGGTCCGGGTTGACGACCGTGACCGGCGACTGATCTTCCAGAAACTGGTCGATGATCTCGGACAGCGGTGCATCCACTCGCACCTGCCTGTTGGTTGTCTGCTGGCCGTCAAGCGGCTCCATTATCGTCTCGGCCCTGACCAGCCCGACGCGGGAAATGCCTTTCACGAACTCGGCCACATAGTCGTCTTTGGGCTGGGTCACGATCTGTTCGGGCGTTCCGATCTGGACGATCTCGCCGTCATTCATGATCGCGATCTGGTCGCCCATCCGGATCGCTTCGTCGAGGTCATGGGTAATGAACAGCGTTGTCTTCTTCACATGAGCCGACAGCGCCAGAAACTGGTCCTGCAACTGGCGGCGGATCAGCGGGTCGAGCGCAGAAAAGGGCTCGTCCATCAAGAGGATCTCCGGGTCGGCCGCAAGCGCACGCGCGAGTCCCACACGTTGCTGCATTCCGCCCGACAACTGGTCTGGATAGTGGTCGATCCAGCCGCCAAGTTCCATCGCCCCAAGCGCCTTTTCTGTGGCCCTCCGCCGGTCTGCCTGGGGCACGTCGCGCACCTCCAGACCGAAACCCACGTTCTGACCGATCGTGCGATGCGGCCAGAGCGCCATGTGCTGAAAAACCATACCGATGGTCTCGGCACGAAGTTTCCGCAGATCGGTGGCGTTCATCGTGTCGACGCGCTTGCCTGCAACGTGGATCTCGCCCGAAGTCGGCTCTATCAGACGGTTCACGTGGCGCACCAGCGTGGACTTGCCCGATCCCGACAGGCCCATAATGCAGAAGATTTCACCGCGACGGACACTGAAGCTGGCATTTCGCACGCCAAGCACACAGTCAAAGCGGTCGCGCACCTCTTCTTTGCTAAGGCCCTCGTTCAGAACAGCCCGCATCGCCTCGGCAGAACGTCTTCCGTAGATTTTCCAAAGATCGCGGCATTCGATCTGGGCGTCATTCATGTCGCTTGTCCTTCGAAAAAAATGGGCGTGACAGGGAGCACGCCCACAGTTCACAGGGTATTGTCAGTTGGCCGCTGCCATTGCATCTGCAATCCAGGCATCCCACTGGTCCTGGTTGGCGGCGACCCATTCTTCGGCCTGCGCCCGGAAATCCTCCAGGGTGTTTTCACCGTCGCGAAGCCGCACTTGGGCTGCGTTCACCGCACCGATCGGGATTTCGACAAGTTCGAAGAAACGGGCCGCGGCAGGGTTCTCCGCAAGAAAATCGTTGTTGGCAACGATATAGACATCATTCAAGGCAAAGCCGGGATCCATGTCTTCGCTGTCACCCTGCACCCCAATTGCAACAACATCTTCGCCGGGAACCAGCACGTCGCTGATCCAGTTCGGCGTCCAGGTGTAGTAGAGGATCGGCGCGCCTTCGTTGAACCGTGTGATCGTATCGGCCATGATCGCGAAATAGCTGCCTTGGTCGTGCTCGACCGTGTCACGCAGGCCAAGCGCGTCGAGATGATCCTCGATCGCGATCTCGCATCCCCACCCCGGATTGCAGCCCGAAAGATTGGCCAGCCCATCGCCGTCACTGTCGAACAGGGCGGCGATCTCGGGGTCGGCCAGTTGCTGGATCGACGTGATGCCATGGGCCTCGGCGGTTGTGCGGTCGATATAGTAGCCTTGGCCCGCGCCGGTGATCGCCGGGTTCACACGGGTCATCACGGCCTCGCCTCCGGCACGATCAAAGAAGTCATTGTGCAGCGGGCGCCAGTGGTTGAAGGTGTAGCTCGCATCGCCAGACGCTACAGCCAGATGCACGGCGGGAAAATCGGCCTCAAGTGTCTCCTGCATCTCGTAGCCCAGTTCTTCAAGCCCCAGTTGCAGAACCATGTGCTGGAACCAGGCGTTCGCGGGTGTGCCCTTGATCGGTGAAACCTCCACGCCAGCCCCCGGAAGATCCTGGGCGAGCGCGGGCAAGGACATCATCGCGGCTAGCGCCGTTGACGCGACAAGTTTGGTAAATGCGTTCATTGGTCTCTCCTGTTGGTCTTTGACCCCTGGCCGGGGTAGTTCGCCTAGATCTCAGCGTGAACAGGCAAAGGCGCAATGTGAAGTTCCAAAATGCGGCACACCATGTTAACAAGATTGTTATGGCAAACCTTCGTAAAACCCTTTCAAAACTTCCCCAGCTCGTCACTTTCGAGGCTGCGTCCCGACATCTTAATTTTACGCGTGCCTCCGAGGAACTCGGGATCACGCGCGTTTCGGTCAGCCGCCAGATCGCGGATTTGGAAGAGACCGTCGGTACACGGCTGTTTCACCGCGATCACCGAAAGGTCAGCCTGACGCAGGCGGGGCGGATGCTGGAAGCGGAGGTGAACCCGGCTCTCCACCAGATCGCATCTGCGATCCAGCGCGTCACCTCAGCCCAACACGACAACAGGCTGACACTCACGACTACATCGGCCTTCGCAACCTATTGGCTGATGCCAAGGCTCGTGGACTTCAAGACGCGTCATCCTGAGACAGAACTGAATCTCATGGTCACGGACAGATATCTGGACCTTTCTGCCGAAGGCGTCGACATCGCCATCCGATACAGCAGGAATCCTCCGGCCTTTTCCAACGTCACGCCGCTCATGCAAGAAGTCGTGTTTCCCGTAGTAAGCCCACGATACACTGCGCGAACCCGGCTTAGCGACCCAGAAGACCTCTTACATGAACACCTGCTGCATCTGAGCGGGATCTACCGCCCCGGTGCCCGTTGGCCGAATTGGTTTCAGAAGAACGGCCTTCAACCCCCGGCGGAATCGAAGGGCGTGGTCGTGAACACCTACATCAACATGCTGCAGGCTGCGATAGAAGGACAGGGCATCGCTCTTGCAGGACACCCGCTGGTGGATCGCTACCTTGAGGAGGGAAGCCTCTCGAAAATCGAGGGAATGCTGGAGATCAAGCGAGATTACTTTCACTTGATCAATGCCAGCGAGGGACACAAAGAGGCTGCCAAGTTCTGCGAGTGGATATTGGAGACCGTGCAGAAGAAATGATTGAGCACCCCGGTGAAGCGATTGTCGGCCATGAGAGCGGCCTGGTGAGTCGGATGTTCGAGATGATTGTTCGGCAGTGCATGGCGGAGGGCTTCGTTCGCGCTATAGACCTCTGGTCGCTCGAAATGTAGCGACCTAAATGTATGGCCGCTTTCGTTGCGCGGCGATGCGGCGTCTGACATCACGGCCAAGGTCATCTGTGGGTGGCTCCTGCATTGCAAGAGTTTTCTGGCGATATTTGCGGTCGTTTTGGTCAGTACTGTCGTCTGTCCG
>NZ_JBPBBA010000070.1:0-7765 GCF_050896395.1 Nioella aestuarii
ATATTGGCTGCGATGAACCAGAAAACCTCCGTTACGAAAACCTCAAATCTGTCCCATAGGCGCTGACGTCAGACACCCAAAGTGCTCGGATGGCTGGCTTGTGGAGAGAAAGGGCCGATACGGGGCATTCCTGGGGTGCGTGAAGTATCCGGACTGCAAGGGCACGCGACAGTTACCAAAGAAAGCGAAGGTCGGTTAATCGAATTTGAGCGGTTCCGATTGCGCTTTCGTCATCGTAACCTGCCGAAATGTCAGCGTTTACGGATACCGCTCCAGACTTGGAGACCTATTGGCGATCGATCATCTTGTTCGGTCGCAACGTGGCATCATACAAATTCGCGCTGGCCAAGTCTCTGATTGAACTTGGAGGCCGCGAGCAAGAGCTCATACGCCTAGAGGATCTTGCCGAGCCCTTTGCCCGGCATGTTTGCGAGCACCTCAAGCTCAACCCAAAGCAAAGTACCTCGGCGTCCAGCAAATTCCTGGATGCGTGCAGAGCATTCAACTCAGATGAGATTTCAAAGTCAGATCTGATTACCCAAACGACGAAGCTGGGCTTCGTCAATGTGATTGACGCCTTCCACATCGTAAACCAGGGCGAAATTCCAAAGCGCTTCTTCCTGGACGAGCGGAAGCAGAGCGCCGGCATCCGGCTCACAGATGATTTCTTCAACATGTTCGAAGAAGGGCACACTGGCGATCTCGGAGAGGAAGTCGAAGCGCGCTGGCGACTGGTTGAAACTGCCTGGAGCCTGGGCCTCTCACGGAGGATGGCGAGCATCCAACACGACGACGAACTAAGCCTACTCTACGCTGGGTCGGCGGAGCGCCGCATCACCGTCACGTCCTCGCGGAGTGCCCTGAACGGCTACCAGAAGGGGAGATGTTTCTACTGCTTCGATAGGATCAGCGTCCTTGAAGGAGATGCGCTCCTGGCTGACGTTGACCACTTCTTCCCACATATACTGAAGGTAGAGATGTCGGATGCGCACCTGGACGGTGTTTGGAACCTTGTGCTGGCATGCAAAGACTGCAACCGAGGCCATGACGGCAAGTTTGCGAAGCTGCCAAACACGAAGCTGCTAGCCAGGTTACATACGCGGAACGAATTTCTGATCGGCAGCCACCATCCGCTGCGGGAGACTCTAATGAGCCAGACAGGAACGAGCGAGGTTGAGCGGAAATCGTTCCTTCAAAACCAGTATGATCGAGCGCGTGAAAGGCTGATTCATACTTGGCAGCCGATACTGCGAGCCGGGCCAGTGTTCTGATGTCTATCGAGTTCTATGAAACCAACGCGGACAGCTTCATTGCGCAGACCGTCGACGTCGATATGGCGTCACTGTATCAGCGGTTCTGCAAACACCTGAAGCCTGGCGCGTCTGTCCTAGATGCAGGGTGCGGGTCTGGCCGCGATGCTCTGGCGTTTTCACATATGGGCTACAACGTGGTGGCGTTTGATGCCTCACCCAAGATGGTAGATGCCGCGAGCAAGCGGGCTGATGTGCCTGTCTACCAAATGACGTTTGAGGATATGAAGTTCGACCAGCCCTTCGACGGAATATGGGCTTGCGCGTCCCTGCTGCATGTTCCGCGGACGCACCTTTCCAAGGTGCTTCGAAGTGTCGCGTCATTCTTGAAGCCTACAGGCGTGCTTTATGCTTCGTTCAAGTATGGGGAACAGGAGCGAGAAAAGGGCGGGCGCTATTTCAACGATCTGAATGAGAAGCTGCTCGCGGAGCATCTGGAGGATGTACCCGGTCTGAGCGCCCTCGAAGTCTGGACCACATCAGACCGGCGCCCGGATCGCAGCGAAGAGCGCTGGTTGAACTGCCTGATGGCCCACGGTGGGTGATTGCCACATCCTCATACCAATTAGGCCCACCATGAGCTTGAGAGAGGGCGGACCGGGAGGGCACATACGCCCCTGGCGAAGGGAAAGCCGTGCATGGGGTGGGGTGTGCCTGGTTTGGAACCAACTCTACGCCGCAGCAGATGCACGTTGAGCAAGCACTGCGAACCCCATAGGAAAATAGACTATGCCAACCAAATTCTTGGAGCTCGGCCCAGAAGTAGCAAGCGCAACCATACTGTTTGCACACGGCGCCGGTGCGCCGATGGACTCGTCCGCAATGACAGCCATCGCGGAAGCTCTTGCCGAACAGAAGCTACGAGTTGTTCGGTTTGAATTCGCCTACATGGCAAACCGGAGAGCTGAGGGCACCAGGAAGCCTCCGCCACGCGCTGATAAACTGAACTCAGAATACCTAGCCGCAATCGACGCGCTCCATGTCGATGGCCCGTTGATTATAGGCGGAAAATCCATGGGCGGGCGTGTGGCCAGCATGATTGCTGATGAGCTGTTTGAAGCGGATCGCATCGCCGGGTTGCTCTGCGTGGGCTACCCGTTTCACTCAATTGGGAAGCCCGAGAAGCTTCGCACGGAACACCTGCGACACCTGCGGACCCCGGCACTGATCTGCCAGGGAACGCGCGACCAATTTGGCTCGAAAGATGAAGTCAGCGGGTACGAGCTGTCACCGGCGATCCAGGTGAGGTGGTTTGAAGACGGCGATCACGACTTAAAGCCGCGCAAGCGCGTCTCAGGCTTCACTCATGCGGATCACATCACGTGCATGGGCTTGGCGGTTTCGGCTTGGGTTGAGGGTCTTGTTGGCTAATGACGTTACATGGCAGTCGAGGATATAAGCGCAACATAAACCAATTTCGACATTCAAAGCGAACATTATTAGAAATTTTGATCGCAAAAAAGCGTCGCAACTCTCCGCTCGATCTTGCAACTATTTTTGTTTGAAGGTCAGAAAGGAATTTCGGAGTCATCAATTTCGAAGTTTTTGGAATTTGTGCTATCCTTGACTTTTTCTAGAGGGCGGCTTTCACTTCGATCAACAAAAAAGATCTGGTATCCATTTGAGATCCGGCTCCTAATGTGGGCACGGGTATTATGTTTTTCCCATTTTAGCAATTTATCAAAGTCTGATAGCAGAGGTCCTTCTTCGTATCCCTTCGAAATCATCGAATCCACCCAATTACCACGGCAGATTTGTTCATCACTCGATGCCTCTAATTTCGAACCTTGAGGGCTTGAGCTCTTGATTTCATTCAATTCTACCAGCCGATGCCGGACGCGAGAAAATTCAATTTCAAATTGATTAGAATTATCGAGGTTATCAATAAGTCTTATATCGGATAGCTTGAAACGCCCTCGCTCATCGCCTTTCCGCTTTCCATTCTTCTTGAAAGTTTTGAACATTGCCTCAATGTCTGACTGCTCACCTCGATGAACTCTTGAATAACTAAGGATTACTGACCACGATGCGGGATCGTTGACACCGCCCATTTCGAACCCTTTCGGGTGCCAGTGAAGCGCTCGATGAGCCACATACACTCCCTCAATACGATCTGAACATCCAAAACTATAAGTCAAATGCTTTAGCTTCTCATCATCTTTTGGCGCGTAGTGCCAACCAACAGGATTTAAAGGCTCGCCAAAGGAATGGGGCAAGAATATCTTGTGATAAAGGTCAAAGGTTTGTTTAATGTCTGACTCTGAAAGAGCGCCTAGGATCGCATCTCCTGGCTTGAATGCTATTTCCATTGGGACTCCTGATGATCAAAAACAGTGAAGTATCGGATACGGTAGGTGTCGTTTGTGTCCTAATTTTGACACCTACTCAGGCTTCACGCATGCTGATCACATCATGTCCATGGAGTTGGCGGTTTCAGCATGGGTCGAGGGTCTCGTTGGCTAGAGCGACCATGGCGCGCCGGGCTTACCGTGTTTGCAGGGTTTGGTGGGGGCACCTACAGCGCACAGCCAGCATATAATATAAGGGCGCTTACATCGGCAATTTCGCGACTGTGGGCGCACACTTTTGCTGGTGCTGCGTCCGCCGTTCCGGAGCGAAAAAAGAGTTCACCATCGCTCGCGGGTTGACCTGGGGAGGCGGCAACACCTTTTCTGTCTACTGTTGGGGCGCAATGGCAGATGCACGATGGACCGTAGATATTTCTGGACGAAGGTTTGGGGCTCTCCTGGCATTCCCGCTCATGACGCGCTGGCGTTCAATCATGAGAGCACTCGCGACGCGGTTCTTGCCGACGCGCAGCCTGGCGACATCGTGGTTTATCTTACGAGCGATGCGACTGAAGCTGACCCACTCATGCGGGGACGGGTCGCTGGAGCCGTTGAAGTTGCCGATCCTCCTGAACCAGTGATGGTTGAAGAACTACGAGGTCACAGAAGTAGGCCCGAAGACTATCGAAAAGATGGCCGTTTCCGCTGGCCCTTCGGCATTACGGTTTCCCGCACTTGGAAAGTCATCGATCAAGAGGCAAACGATGCGCTGGTACCAGATCACGCATCAAAGGGTATCCAAGGAGCAGCCACTATCCACCCCATGCGACCCGAGGAAGTCCAACGCTTCCTTCGCCTGCGTGTGGAAGAACAAGTAGAAGGCGAGAAGACAGATCGTCAGCCCTTCTCGGCTTCCGTATCAAGACCTTGGCGTCAGAAGGTTGGAAAACGTGCCGGATCAGAAGTACAACCTGGGAGCCAGCTGTATATTGCAGTGATAGCAGACAGCCACGGCATGACCTTCAAGATTGGGTCTGGAAAAGCAGAAGACAGGCTTTCTGAACTCAACCACTACCGTCGCCCTTCGCAGGGCGAAATGCTTTGGGCTAAATATCAGGTTTGGGATTTTGCTACCGTGGATGCGGCTCGAGCCGCCGAGGATCACCTGCTAGCTCGAGCGAGGGAGATGGGGCACGGCTCGAAGGACCACACCGAGTTTGTCGTAGGAATTGCGATGCCGCAGCTCGCAGAGCTATTCACCGAGGCGGTTGCTGTTGGGCAAGCTCAAGATGAGCGAGAGAGCTGAATAGCGATCAAAACAGTATGTCGAAGAGAGCGTTTACGCTGCCCAGCTTTGTAAATCGGCCTTTCGATAATACCCGATGGTTTGAACGTTCCGACTTCACACCCTTTGCGTTGGCACGAGTGTGTTTTGCGACTTTGCTTCCTAGGTCTGGCAAAGGTTGCCCTGGCTCGCCCCCAAACCATCGAAAGTGATCGAGCTCTAAAGTGTCCGGATTCAATACGATCCAAACAACGCATCCCGAAGGCCGCCCGGCAAGCTTGAGGCTTACCTTCTGGCTGTTTGTCGACGCATCTGTTCCGCTAGTCTTCAGCTGTACGTGACGAGTAACTGCTTCGGTCTCCAACACAAGATCATATCCATCTGCATCGGTCTTGGATCTGTTCCACTTTCAGAGTTCTCGAGCATAAAAAACCTCACTCGGCGCGAAAAGCGAAAGATGGCGCTCGCGGGCTGAAATAGCAGCTTGGGCGGGATGCGCTCAAAGAAAGGGCCTCATGGCATCCTGAACGATTGCACTAAGGTCACGCTGCCTGAGTGTTTTGGGTTCCTGTTGCCAACCATCCGCTCCCTCGAAACGAGCTGCAGCAACAGGCCCATCCTTGCGATACCCCTCGTTTGCCTCGTCATCGCAAAACCGGTGGATCAGGATATCAACCGCTGCGCGTATAGCCTCAGAATGGCGGCCGTCGATGGCTTCGCGAAACGCATGGTGCAGCGCGTCTGGACCGCCCTTGTAGTGCTCTAGACAATAACAAAGGTCATGCGCATCTTTTGGTTCCGCACGATGTTCAAAGGCAAACGCCTTAAGGCACGTGAAGCTAACGATGTCCGCATGGCGAATGGTCTCGGTGGTGATGCCACCACCATCAAGCAGCTCGGCAGTTATTACTGCTTCCTCGTAGTGATCGGAGACCATAGCCGCGTTAGGGATATGAATTGCGGAGACGTTCCCTTCAGTTGGCAGTTCTTGAAGGCGCCCGCCTGTCGCATCCCCGACGTCAGTCAAGAATTCTAGGATTAGAACAGTTCCGTCAGCAAGATGGCGTTGCCAGCGCCAAGATTGCTTTTGACCCCGGTCATTCTCAGCACGTTCAAAGCCGATGCCGCGGATGTTGTCTTCTAGCGTTCGGTAAGCTTCAGTGTCCGCAAGAAGGGCCATATCGACGACAACATCAACGTCACCCGTTCCAGCATGCGCCGGTACGGCGGGCGGCCGGTCCTTTATGAGATATCGCGGCGTGAGCCCTCCAACTAAAAACACTGAATCTCGCCATGGTCCGAGATGCCTGACAAGAGTCACAAGGACCCTTTCGCAAGCGTCTGTGACTGCAGAGTTGTAACCTTGAATTGCTGTAGGTTTCTTCATCGCCACACCAGCTCCTGCGACCTCAAGTGATCTGCCATTTCCTTTGAACGTCCATGTTCCTTGAGTAGGTCGAGATATACTTGCAAAGCGGAAGCGAGTGGCAAGCCATTGACTTCATTCTCTAGTCGGGTTGGATAACCTGACTTTTCACACGGAAGAAGAAACAAGTTTGCTCCTTCGGAGACCTTTCTTGCCCCCAACTGATTAAGTACTCTTTCTGCCGCTCGTTTGTCAGGAATCCGAGCCGAGACTTCGGAGACCGACGAAAGGAATGGCGCGTAGGCTTGGGCTGCGAACTGGCCTGTCAGTTCGATCTCCGCGTTCTCCTCGCTTGCGGCATGGACTAGCTCGAGACTCAACTCTTCTGGCTTCTTTCGCGGAACGTAGTATCGCTCCGGCTTCACGGTAGGCCCAGAAAGAATGGCCTCTCGCCAGGAGTCTAGTAGATCGGCAGGGCTCGATAGCCTGCGACGTTTTGCTGGGCCGCTGCCTTTGGCGTCGAGCCAATCGCGTCGCTCTAGTTCTTTGAAAGTCTGAGACACCGTAGCGGTGGAGACACCG
Organism: Nioella aestuarii; assembly: GCF_050896395.1. Taxonomy (NCBI): domain Bacteria; kingdom Pseudomonadati; phylum Pseudomonadota; class Alphaproteobacteria; order Rhodobacterales; family Paracoccaceae; genus Nioella; species Nioella aestuarii. The sequence goes on from NZ_JBPBBA010000070.1 coordinate 6,832, forward strand.
CTCTCTTGGGCAATTTCCGCTCCCGTGACCCACTCGCCGACACGTGAAAACAGCGCGTGCAGCACGCGCGCCCTGCTGCCGCGAAACAAGTTTATGTCGCGCTTTTTCGCAGTACGTGTTTTGGGCTTGTCTATTAGGATCAAAAGGCCCTCCACACAGATGTGAAGTGAACCACTCAGATCGTAGTACGCCACTTGTTGTTCCTGCAGTAACTTCCTGGCGCCGTTGGAGATAGATTTTGCGAGAAGCATGGGTACGTTTGGGCGGTTGGGCCTGTCCGCCCCGTCTCGCTCCAGATAGCTTCTCAGTTGCCAAATTGCTTCCCTAGCATCCCGAGGATACACGTCTCCCTTAACCTCAATCAGGAGGCGCAGTTGTCTGTCAGATATTTTTGCCTCAACCGACGCATCCGCTCGCGACCTGTCGGATAGAAGATACTCTCTCGTGACTTCAGCCACGTGTGATCTTGGAAGCTGGGAAAAGTCATCCAGGAAGCGGTCGATCAGGTCAGAGTCTATGTTTGAGCTTTCGGCCATATTTTCTGTCCAGTGAACCTGCCTACCCCTAGCATATATTTTACAAAATGGCAATATTTACTGTACAGTAAACCCTACGTAGCGGAAACCTATAAAGGTTTCGAATTCAGCCCCAGCCGGCCACGATACCTGAGGACAGCATGCCAATCGGTCGATGACCAGGCCATCGCTAGTAGGGGATTAGTAGGGGATGTACGTCAAATGTTCTCTTGCATCGTCCGGCACCATCCAAGATCGAAACGATAATTAATCAAGCAATCGTAATGAGTTGTACGTCTTTAAGAGGCTTGGTCCGGCCACGTCCAACACATGGACTGCAAAATTCGTAATGATGGGGTCGGGGGTTCGAGTCCCTTCAGCGGCACCATTCCTCTTCCCGAACAATTCGCCCAGGACGA
>NZ_JBPBBA010000071.1:0-7318 GCF_050896395.1 Nioella aestuarii
CATATTGGCTGCGATGAACCAGAAAACCTCCGTTACGAAAACCTCAAATCTGTCCCATAGGCGCTGACGTCAGACACGACAGGACTGGGCCGCCTTGGGGCGGCCTTTTCTTGTTGCGGTTCATGGTGTAAAGCGGAGCCGATAACCGATGGAGGGTGACATGGACAAAGCCGCGATCTGAACCAATTCCATTCAGACCAGAAAGGCCTATTCCATGCATGACAGTTATCCTGCGCCCGACACAGTGCATCCCGTTCCCTTGCCCGATGGTAGCCGTCACGAGGGCACCGTTTTCCTCAAACCCGTTATCACCCATCCCCGCTGGCAGGTGGGTGAATACAGCTATGCAAGCGCCCACAAGCCGCCGCAGGACTGGGCGTTCCACCTTGCTCCCTATCTTTATGATTTCTCACCCGAAAAGCTGATCATCGGCAAGTTTTGCCAAATCGCCGACGGGGTGCAGTTCATCACGGCGTCGGCAAATCACCGCTATGACGGGTTCACGAGCTATCCGCTTGCGATCTTCGGTGGTGGGCCTGCGGCGGGAAGGCCGTCTATGCCAGACCCCGGACCCGATACTGTGATCGGCCATGACGTGTGGCTGGGGCAGGGGGTCCGGGTGCTGCCGGGCAGCAGGATCGGCAGTGGCTGCATCATTGGCAGCGGTGCGGTGGTGTCCGGAGATATCCCCCCCTATTCGATTGTCGCGGGCAACCCTGCGCGCGTGGTTCGAAAGCGGTTTAGCGAGGATGTGATTGGCCAGCTGCTTGATCTGTCGTGGTGGGACTGGCCTATTGAACGAATTCTCAAGGAAGAGGCCGCGCTATGCTCAGGCAAGTTGGACCTTCTGGACAGATGATCCGTCGGCGGTTTTCCCCCGCGCCCTTTGCCGGTTGTGGCCCCTTGCATCACTGCATGATAGGAAGCGGGCAGAAGTTTTTAGGAATGATGCCATGATCCGTCCTGTCCTTACCATGCTCGCCCTGACCTTGTCGTTGGCTGTAATGTCCACCCCGGCCGCTGCACAACAGCAAGTCAGCGCGCAGTTGATCCGATCTGTCGAGCAGGAACTTCCTAATTATGTCGATGGTGTTGACGTTCGGTCGCTAACCGTCGGGCAGATCTCGTCCCTTCATTTTGTGCTGCACAGCGGCCGTTCACCTTCCCATATCCGGGCGCAGGTCATTGCCATCCTGGGTGGTTTGGACGCATTGCTGTTCGGTCGAAATCTGGCGGCTCTCTGATCTTGCGCAAGGTGGGGCTTCATTTCCCGCGATATGCTGCGGGGTATGAGACTCGATCTAACCCTTCTGACCCTTGGCGTCCTTTTTCTCGTTGGTCTTGCAGCGGATGAACTTGGGCGTCGGACCCGATTGCCAAGAGTGACGCTGCTATTGCTGGCAGGCGTGTTGGCAGGGCGATCGGGGTTTGACCTTGTGCCAGCCGAAGCCGAGACGTGGTACGAATTCCTGTCCGTGTCAGCCTTGACCATGGTGGCGTTTCTGCTTGGCAGTGCGCTGACACGCCGTAATCTGGCGGCACATGGCACGGAAATTGTGTTGATCTCGATCAGCATCGTGCTGGTCACGCTTGTGGTGGTCGCCGGCGGTCTGTCGTTGATCGGCGTCCCAGTTGGCCTTGCGCTATTGCTGGGGGCGATCGCAACGGCAACCGCGCCTGCCGCAACCGAGGATACAATCCGGCAATCGGGCATGACCGGGGCCTTCCCCGACAAGCTGCGCGGCATCGTGGCGGTTGATGATGCCTGGGGGCTTCTGGCGTTCAGCTTGATGACGGTGGCAGCGGGGGAACTCTATGGAAACGGCCAAACAGGGGTTGTGTGGCACACGCTGAGAGAGATCGGCGGCGCGGTGTTGCTTGGGGCGGTGGTCGGAATTCCCGGCGCAGCGTTGACCGGCCGGATCAAGCCGGGTGAACCGCTCCAGACCGAGGCGCTCGGGCTTGTCTTTCTAACGGCCGGACTGGCGATGTGGCTTGGCGTTTCCTACCTGCTGGCAGGGATGACAGCGGGTATGCTGATCGTCAATTTCGCCCGGCATCATCGGCAGGCATTTCACGAAATCGAAAACGTGCGGTGGCCTTTCATGGTGCTGTTCTTTCTGCTGGCGGGTGTTTCACTGGAGCTGGACCATCTGGCCACAATGGGGGGGCTTGGGTTGGCTTATCTGGGCCTTCGGATCACGGGGCGGATCATTGGGGGCTGGCTCGGGGCGCGGATCGGTGGTGAGGACGAAGCGGAACGCCCTTGGTTCGGGATCGCGCTGTTGCCACAGGCAGGGGTGGCGATTGGCATGGCGCTTGTCGCAGCAGAGAGCTTTCCTGACTGGAGCGAAACCATCATCACATTGACCATCGGTACGACGGTTATCTTCGAGCTACTTGGCCCGCCAGCGACGCTGTTTGCTTTACGCCGGGTTGTCGGGAAAGAAAGCGGGAAGACCAGTGCAAAGGGGCCTTGATTCCGCCTTGGCGATGGCGTAACCGGTGGCTCCAGCATAGGGGTGTAGCTCAGTTGGTAGAGCAGCGGATTCCAAATCCGCAGGCCGCGGGTTCGAATCCTGCCGCCCCTGCCAAAAACATTAAAGGCTTAGCGGTTACTCGCTAAGCCTTTTGTCTTTCTCGGGCTCTTCGTTGTCGCATGGATGTTCAGGCTCAAGCGTTGTGCGCCATTTCCTGCCTCGCGTGGCTGGAGAAGGCGGGCAAATGCCCCTTGCGAGCCCGGCTGCACGCGGACCGGCTTGGAGGAGGCTAAAGTTAAGGTCTTGATTGGCTCTCTTAACCCATGACGCGCCGAGTGTGGTCTGACGACCGCCCATGATTAATAGCAAGGCGGTCGATGCGTGCCTTGGCGCAGCCCAGAGAAGCGTTGCCTAGATCCTCATGCGCGGGACATTGTTCGGATCAAGCTTGAGGTCCACGATGATCGGGCCTTTCCGGGCCTCTATCGCTTCAATCGCTGCTTCCAGTTCCTTGGGTGATGTCACCTCTATGCCTTGCCCGCCAAGGGACCGGGCGATCTCGGAGAAAGAGGGCCAGTCAAACTCGGTCAGAGACGGGTCCATCTGCCTGTCCAGCATCTGGATATGCTCGGCCCCATAGGCGGAGTCGTTGCAGATGATCACGATAAGATCGCGGTTTGTCCGCACGGCCGTGTTGAATTCGTTCATGCCGCCCATCATGAAGCCACCGTCGCCCATGAACAAAACCACCGGCCTGGTTGGGTCACCGTGGGCCGCACCGATCGCTTGCTGCATCCCTTGGCCGATGGCAGCGAAGTTGTCGCTCATGTGAAAGCTGTTCGGGTCTGGCACATTCACCCGGCACCACACTTCGGTGATGTAGCGCCCTCCATCGGTCAGCATGATCCGATTTTCGGGCAACGCTTCGTTTAGTCGATCCAATGCGAACTCAAGGTTGATACAGCCATCGGTGGATTTTTCAGGATCGCCTTTGGGGTGCACGGAAACATCATGTGACGGCAGTTCCCGCGAAAATCCTGACGGAGCGACCTCTGCCTCGTTAAGCCAATAAAGAAAGTTATCCGCGGTTTGGGCTGCGTCCGCGACCAAGACAGCGTCGGGTTGATAGAACCTGCCGACATCGGACTCACTGTTGTTGATCTGGACGACCCGCTTACCTTTCAGCAGCTCTCCGCGATCGGTTGTGAAAATGTGCATCAGCGCCCCGAAGACGATGATGCAATCGGCTGCCCCGATCACGTCATAGGCGCCTGCCGTGCTCAACGTTCCGAAGTAGCCGATATTGTTGGGGTGCCCCTTAAACAATCCTGTGCCTTTCAAGGTGGTGGCCAATGGGGCCTCCAACCGTTCGGCCAAGGCAATCAGGTTGTCTTTGGCGGGAACCGCCCCGGCCCCGGCCAAGATCAAAGGCCGCCGGGCGGATGCGATCATGCCGATGGCTTCCTCATGCGCGGACCCTTCGGTGATTACGGTTGGGGCATTCGGCGCGGGGAAGACAACGGTTTGATGTTTGACTTCCGCCCACATGAAGTCAGACGGGATGTTGACTACGATTGGCCGTCGTTCCTTGCGCGCGCGGTAGAACGCGGTTGCCACATCCCGCGACGCGGTTTCTGGTGCCTTGACCTGTTCAAACCCCGCGCCGGTCGCCTTGACAACTTCGCGCTGGTCTATGTTTTGCGGATGGAAAGGTGCCGTGACGGGGGTGTCGCCGCATAACAGGATCATCGGCCGTCGTGCGACCACGCCTTCTCGCAGGGCGGTGAAGCAATTGGTCAGGCCCGGTCCCTGGGTCACTGTTGCAACGCCGACTTTGCCGCTTGCCTGGGTGTAAGCTTGCGCCATCAGGACAGTTCCGCCTTCGTGGGCTGCGGGCACCAGCGTTCCACCACAGGCGCTGACAAAATGGTTTGCCAGAAAGAGGTTTGCATCACCGACCAGACCGAACATCGTGTCGATGCCATGATCTCGGATGGATTGCGCAATGGATTGGTGCATGTATTCGACATCATCTGACATCTGTCTTTTCCTTGGGATACTTGGACTGCCACACCGGGCGTCTGTCTGGAGGTGCTTTGGGACGTAACGCGCTCATGCCAACGCATCTTCGGAATTGGGCTCATTGAGTTGCCCAATCCGAAACGCGGTTGCGAGATGTCCGATATGCTCGGTCAGGTGGGCTGCTGCCAGATCGGCATCCCTGCTTCGACAGGCTTCCAGGATGCTGAGGTGCTCGCCCATTGAACGATCCGTGTTCTCATCGAAGATGGTGAAAAGATGCGTGCGCAGCGCCTTGGCCGGGCTGATCGTGTATGTGTAGGACTTGATGATCGAGCGATTTTCGCAAGCGGTAAGAATAGCCGTGTGAAATTGATCATCCGCGGTCGAATAGCCCTTGGGGTCTGACCTCTTCAATGCGCGCTGCATTGCGGTGCAGGCGTCTTCAAGGCTCTCGATAAGGGTGTCGTAGTTGCTCAGGATGCCCATTCGGATCGCTGCAGCTTCTAGCACCGTGCGGAATTCACAGAGTTCATCCACGTCGCGCATGTTTGGTGTAAAGACGAATGACCCGCGTTTTGGTGACACGTTTACCAAGCCTTCGATCTGCAGGGCGGCAAGGGCATCACGCACAGGCGAACGGCTGATGCCAAGCATGTCGGCAAGACGCTGCTCGGACAGTTTCGAACCCAGGGGCAATTCACCAGACACGATCGCATCGCGAAGTCTGCCCTTGGTGACCTCCATCAATGATTCCGGCTGCTCGATTGGTTGCACGGGGTAGGGCTCCTTCCGGGGGTGATGTCTGTAATCTTCAGTTTGCCAAACTAACATGTTACATGGTTCTTGACAACAGAAACTAACATGTTGGATGTTAGCTTCGAAAATCACGGGAAGGGATCACAGGTGGTGGCCAAGGATCAAACGGAACCGAATACAACCGATGCCTCAGTGCAGCTGCGGGACATTGAGGCCGCTATGGCGGCCCTGGAAGAGGTTGTTGGCGCCGCTCATATCTTGACTGAACCGGCGGACAAGGCAGGCTATCTGACCGACTGGACAGGCGCTTTCAGCGGCGATGCCCTGGCAGTGGTGCGCCCTTCACGCACCGCTGAGGTCTCGGATATTGTCAAGATTTGCGCGGCAAACGGATTGGCGATTGTACCGCAAGGGGGGCAAACCGGGCTGTGCGGCGGCGGTGTTCCCGTGGCTGGGCAAGCCTCGATCATCTTGTCGCTCGCGCGGATGAATGCGGTTCGCTCGATTGACCTGGCGGGGCGCACCGCCGTGGTTGAGGCAGGCGTGGTGCTTGAAGCGTTGCACAATCGCGTGCTGGAGGAGGGGCTGATTTTTCCTTTGATGTTCGGCGCAAAGAGCAGTTGCACCATCGGCGGCAACCTGTCGACCAACGCGGGCGGCTCCAACGTTGTACGCTATGGCAACACGCGCGAGCTTTGCCTTGGGATCGAGGCCGTCATGCCCGATGGCACCATTGTCAATGCACTGACCGGGCTGCGCAAAGACAACACCGGATATGACCTGAAAAATCTGCTGATCGGGGCCGAAGGCACGTTGGGTATCATCACCGCGGCAGTGTTCAAGCTTTATCCTGTACCTGTGACCCGCATGACAGCGTTCTTGTCTGTGTCGTCTTTGGCAGCCGCAACGGGCGTTCTGAACCGTCTACAGGATTTTTCCGGCGGCGCAGTCGAGGCTTATGAATACATGCCCCGCAAGATGGTTGAGCTCATCTGCATGCATTTCCCGGCGATACAGCCCACATTTGACCCGCCCGCAGATACCGGCGTGTTGGTTGAGATTGCCTCTAGCCGTGCAAGTGACAGCGAGCTGACCGACGATGGGTCAACACGGCTGACAGAGAGCGTCATGATGCTTTTGGCGGAGCTGATGGAAGAAGGCGTGATCTTGGATGCAATCATTGCGCAGTCGGAAAAACAGCGCAACGATCTGTGGCAGATGCGCGAATCCGTGCTTGAGGCGATTACCGAAAACGGGCCGTGCTATCATCTTGATCTGTCCCTTCCCCTGGCGAATATCGCAAGCTTCGTGGAAGAGTTGGACCCAATCTCAACGAGCCTGGGATTCCAGCCGCTGGTTGTCGGACATTTGGGGGATGGAAACCTGCACTATGCGCTCAGTGCAGCTGATGGATTTGAGTGGTCGGACCTGCCACTGGACAAAGCCAAGGCGGCGGCATTTGACCTGCTGACCCGCCTGAACGGATCGTTCAGTGCAGAACATGGCATCGGTCAGAGCAAATTGCCCGTGATGGCCCACCTGAAAGAGCCGTCGCAACTGCAGGCGATGCGCGCCATAAAAGCGGCGCTGGACCCCAAGAACATCATGAATCCCGGTAAATTCCTCCCGCTTCCGGACGTCGCCGCATGACCCTGGACGCCAGCAGTTCAGGGCTACTGCTTGGTTGACGCGCTTGGCAAGTTTGGTGGGCCAATCAAAGCTGTGGTGACGGCAAACGGGCCGGTGCCCTTGCTGGGTGGATAGGTAGAGCGGTTCCAGCGATCCGTTCATCGGGAATTCTTCCAGCCGCATAGATACAAGGGGGATGCCATCCCGCGCCAGCCCCCCGAACACTTGCTTGGTTGCATCTCTTGAATGGGCGCATCTGTTCAACACCTGGCGCCAGCTTGGCCCAGACCTGCGGATTTGCCCGCTATTGCGCCGCCTCAGAACACGAAATCGCTGGCGTCGAAGCCTCCTGTATAGCCGAGGACGATCACAGCATCCCCGCCCGCGAAGGCGATGCGGGTGTTCGTGCCGTTGTCGGTGATGGTCAGGTC
>NZ_JBPBBA010000072.1:0-7105 GCF_050896395.1 Nioella aestuarii
AGAAACCATAGTCACGATGGAAACCACGCCAACAATGCACTAACAATCAAAGAGGACCAGTCAGATCAGGCCAGCCAGGCCAATGAAATCCAACGCCAGATGCTGGAGGCTGCAGCTCGCCGCCCTCGCAATCGCGACGAACTGGTTGACCGGCAGGCGTCCAAGTTCCGCATTCCTTGCAACCCAGCCGAATGGCTGTTATTTATTGAATATGGTTACCGCTGGCGACAAGTCGGCATCGCATCGTCATTCTTTTCGTTACATCTGCGCTCAGGGGCGAAGAGGCGGCAAGGTGCTTTCGCCACAGATAGAACAAATCACATAAGTCTGTTATGTAAGGAAGCCGTCGCGTGGGACCCGTAGTAAGAATTGGCGTTTTGGCTCAATCAGAGCTCCCGAAGCAGCTAGAGCCTCTAATAGAGGCTATATTTCGAGAACAATTTGGGAAACTGAACGCAATTGTTGGCGCAGAAAAACTGACCTTGGTTGGCTCAATCGAGGGAAGATTTGAAGAAATGGCATGTATTGCCGCAATCGAGGAAGGGCTGAATCTCGAACTCGCGCCTCTTGGTCAATCTCCAGAACTTTCTGAAACGGAGGCTATGATCAAATATAAGATTCATGCAATTTTGGCAAAGCAGCCTAGAGCAACAGAACTAGTTAGCAGCGTTCCTGATGCTGATCTGATTAGACTTTGTGACATAATGGTGTTCGCGTTTGACAAATCTAACCTGGCTCAAAGATCAAAATTTGAAGAGATTCGAGATGAATTTCTTGCGAGTAAATTACTCCATGCGAGCTTAGAGAAGCTTTTAATTGAAGTAAATTGCCCAGAGCACTGGAGCCCAGATGCTGATGGAGAGACTTATTTCGAGTATATCACTAGCGCTTCGGATCGGCTTGACATTTGTTCCGAAATTGAAATTCCTGAAAGATTGATGCAGCAGTGGGCTAATGCAATACCCACCAAATCTCAATAAGGGCAAGTTTTAAGGTTTGAAAAATCAGCGGCAATTGAACCTGATCACCTATCCCCTAACTTCTGCGAGCTATGGAGTTCGCAATAATGGAAAGAAGAAGGCCAAGAGTAAAATAACCCAAGACCACTTCGCTAATTACAAGAATTTCCCCGTAAACGTTCTCAGCAGTTACGTCGCCATATCCCAGCGTCGTGTATGTAACCAACGAGACGTAGAAGGGAGTAAACCAGCTTTGCGCGGAGTTGGAATAATCCATCATTCCCCACCCCAGCCACATATCAAACGAATAAATGATCCCGTACAGCGTTGCGAGAAATAGCGCGTAAGCTCCCACCTTCAGAAGGCTGCGGCCGTGATCAAATAGTCCCCAAGCCTTGAACAAAATTTGCTCAACGGACTTCGCAAAACCGGCAGGCATATTTGAAATAGATGCTTCCAAGGTGTCTATGTAGTCCTGATCCCTAGCGTCTCGTACAAAAAGCGCGTTGCCGTAAACAGAGTCTATGCCGCGAATTCCAAGGTAGCGGCCGCTCATATCTTTTAAATTGCCGTAGACGACGCCGGTCACATTGGCCCCTTCGACCCTTGCTGTGCAGAGTGACGCGCGCGAAATATTAGCGTTCTTCAGGCAGGTATTGCGAAGGTCGGCGTCTGTTAGGTTTGCATCACGGAGGTCAGCGCCGGTCAGATCTGCCCCGACAAAATTTGCTCCACGCAGATCCGCGCCAGAAAGATCGGCATCTGTTAAGTCGGCGTTCTGGAGGTTTGCCGCAGTGAGTGTGGCACCGGTCAGTCTGGCCTTGTATAGTCCAGCATGAGAAAGATCCGCCCCTGAAAGCTCCGCGCGATCCATCTTTGCGTGCTTCAAGTTTGCAGATGACAACCGGGCTTCGAAAAGGTCGGTGCCGGTGAGGTCAAGTCCTGAAAGGTTACGTTCCGACAGGTCCGCCTCGGAAAGGTCGGCCCCGGCGAAGACCGCCGAAGTATCAGGGTAACTTGAGAGGAAAAGTTCCCAGTCCGTCACTTCACCGTTAAGCGCCTGTAATGCCTCATCAAGCCCCGGAGCCTGTTTGCCAGCCATTTCTTTCAAGTCAAGAATCCCTCACGCTCTATCGATGAACCAACGAGAGTATTTGTTCCAAAACGCCCTCCACATCTCCGCCAGACTTTTGCACGACATCGTTCACACTGGTCTGAAGGCGCTTGCGGTCTTCGGTGTTCAGTTCCATCGCTGTAACAATAATTATTGGAGTGTTGGCTGATGGATGGTCGCTTGATCTGAGCCTTTCCAGAAACTCAAACCCGTCCATAACCGGCATCATGAGATCAAGAAGGATGAGCTCGAATTCATGCTGTTCTGTTTTGCCAAGCGCAATCTTTCCGTTCTCCGCTTCATCGACCTCCCAGCCGTCGCCTTGAAGCGTGCGCACCATGGTTTCGCGCGCAGCCGGATCGTCTTCAACGACAAGTGCTGTCTTTTGGCCGCCCGACGCATACTTTTTAACAAGGCCGGACAACTTTCCTCGATCAACAGGTTTCTGAAGAGATTCAACGGCGCCAAGCGAATAGCTCATGGCCTTGTCTCCAACCATCGAAATCATGACGACGGGAATATGTTTCAGTATATTGTCAGCCTTTAGCCTGCGGAGGACTGTCCAGCCGTCCATTCCGGGCATCATCACATCCAGCGTTATGAGGGCGGGCAAGTGTTCCGCGGCGAGCGCCAGACCTTCAGCCCCGGACTTGGCCAATATCACCGAGCAGCCGTCCGCTTCCAGGCGCTTCTTCAGAAGCTCCCGGGCCGAGGCCTCATCATCAATGACAAGGACCGTTTTTCGAGCAGATGCATCCTTGATTGACTCAGTTGAAGTCGGTGTCGCATCCTCGTCCGATGAAGAGGGCTCCGACGTTGCGCCCGAAATGGCCGCTTCCTCTTCAAGCCCTGCATGCTTCTTTTGAGTTTCCTTTGGCAAGGTGACGATAAAACTTGAACCCTGCCCAATAGTACTTTCGACGCGGATGCTGCCGCCCATCATTTCGCAGAATCTCTTCACGAGGGCGAGCCCTAGGCCGGTTCCACCATAATCGCGTGTGGTAGATTCATCCGCTTGAGAGAATTCGGAGAATATATGCTCAATCTTGTCTTCAGGGATGCCGATCCCGGTATCGATGACGGCAAACTGAATTGCAGGTTTATTTGATATGGAGCCCTCATTAGCGGAAAGAGTAATCTTTCCTTCCTTGGTGAACTTCGCCGCGTTGGAGATCAAATTGAAAAGAATCTGGCGAACTTTCGTTACATCGCCGTGCATGGAGCCTAGTTCCTGATTGACATCCAGAACGAGCTCATTGGCGTTCTTTTCGATTAGGCTGAGTGCTGTACTGGCAACGTCTTCTGCAATGTCCTTGACGGCGAAGTCTTCAAGGAACAGATCCATTTTTCCAGCTTCGATCTTGGAGAGGTCCAGCACGTCGTTGATCAGGGACAGAAGATGCTTACCAGCGTTGGTAATCTTGTTCAGATCACCGAGCATGTCTTCTAACCCGTCATCTTCAGCATCCTCCGCCAACATCTCTGAGTATCCAATGATCGCATTCATCGGTGTCCGAAGTTCATGGCTCATATTTGCAAGGAACGCGCTCTTTGCTTCATTCGCCCGTTCCGCCTGCTCGCGCGCCTGCTCGGCTTGTCGTTCCAGTTCCAAGCGTTCTGTTATGTCTTCGACGAGCCCGATATAGAAGATTTCATCTCCGACCTGGACTTCCTCAACCCGTGCCTCCAGTTTGAATACCGATCCATCTTTTCGAACGGCGTTGACGATCCGACTTTGACCAACGACCGTTGACGACGCACCTTGAACACGGCGTTCAAGATAAAGGTCGTGCTCAACGGCGACGTGTGTTTCCATCAAGATCTTGATGTTCTTTCCAAGCACGTCTGACGCGTAGTAACCAAAAATTTGTTCAGCGGCCGAACTGAATGTCTCAATTGTTCCGTTTCTGTCAATAGAAAGGATACCAATGGGACTGGCTTCAATAATCTTCGATATTCTCTGCTCGCTGAACGCGAGATCGTCTTGAATCTTCTTCAGGTTTTCGTTCTGTGCAACGAGTTCAGCTTCGTTACGCTTGATCGTTGTGATATCTGTAACGACCCCGACGAGTCCCCCTCCGCTGATTGGTGTTGTTCTGATTTCAATCGTCCGGCCTGCCGCGGTATTGAGAACAACGTTTGATGAGTGGCCTTCGGCGAGAGCTTCTAAACGAGTCCGGATTAGCTGTTCAGTATCTCCTAGCCCATAGTCACCGTTTTCTGCGTGCCAACGGATGACCTCTTCTTCTGGCTGCCCCGGCTCGACCAACCGCGTAGGCAAAGCAAGCATTTCGGCATATCGCGTATTTGCTAGGACGTAATTCATGTCGGCATCAAGCATGTAGATGCCGTTCGACATCTTCGACAACGCAAGCTGAAGCTGGGCCGAAGCCTCGTTTAGTTCGGTCGTCCGTGCAGCCACAGTTGATTCCAACATCGACTTTTGGTTTTCAACTTCCTCAAGCGAATGAACGATCGATAGGCGCAATGCCTCGAAATTCTGCGCAAGCTCGCCGATTTCATCGCTTGTCTGCACCTTGATCGGCTCATCCAATTGACCGGCAGTTAGCTTCGCTGCGCTGCCAGACAGCAATCTAAGTGGGCGCGTAAGCGAAATTGAAAAGAGATAGGACGCATAGATTGCGATGGCCAGAACTATGGAGGCGACCAAGATCAGTCGGTCGAGCAGTTGATCGGCATCGCGCAGGGCTTCTTCGCGATCGATCTCGCTCATAATCACCCAGTCTAGTCCCGACAGCTCAAGCGGGCGATAAGAGGACAGGACCTCGACATCTCGATAATCGGGAAAGATTTCTGTTCCGGTCATTCCTGAGAGAGCTGCACGCGTTCCAATCGTGTCGACCTCTTGCAGGCCGACCGAACTGTTGGTCCGTTGAATTTGTTCGATGATCGAGCTTGAAAGGCCAACCTCACCGATCAATTCGAGATACTCTTCTCGATCTTCTATCAAGAATCTCGACTGATTGCGCAAAAGCATATCGCGACCGACAAGATAGACTTCGCCGGATTCGCCCAAACCAACGTCTCCCCATGCCTCGTTGGAGGTCATGATCGCGTTGATCCCACTCAGAGGCAGTTGCACGGCAAGCACCCCGATTAGTGTTGGCCCGTCATAAATGGGCAAGGCGGCAAAAGCTGCCGGTGTGTTATATGAAGGGATATATGGTTCAAAGTCGGCAAAAATGACATCGTGCGGATTGGCGACCATAGCAGTCGTTACTGCTCGCGCAAAGCTGGTGTTTGAATGAGGACCGTCGAATAAACTTGTACCGAAATCGATTTCCCGTTCGACGGAGTACACGATGCGACCGTCGTTCGGTTCGATTAGAAATACATCGTAAAATCCGAAGCGCTCCTGAAATTCCCTCAGTGACCGGTCAAGCGTTGAAAAGGCAGATCCATATTGAGTCTCGAACTGGACTTGGTTCACTTGTTGAGGACTGATCATATATCTATTTTGAAGAAAAATCCCTAAAGGATCACCTGGCAGCAAGCTATCAATGATTGCATCGTCGGCGAGGGTTCCTGTTTCCGCCTCATACCGCTCGCGAAAGTCCTCCAGATAGAATTGAGTCAGATCATCTTGATATTCTGGCGTTACAAGTTCTTCGGATGTTTGCAGATAAACAATTCCTCGCCGAAGCTGTTGCAGATTCTCTCTCAAAGAGGTGTCCGCCGCAATAAATCTGAGCTCATTCTCGACTTGTGAGAAATAGCTTTCAATTTGCTGCGCCTTAAGTTCGCGAACAGCCGTCAGTCTTTCGAAGGCCGCACGCTTGAGGGCTTCGTTTGACGAGTATCCAGCCAGTACGGCCGCGACACAGACAGCAGCCATGGATATGACTATGCTGATGGCTGCCAACTTGGTGCCGATCGTCAATCCCAATTTCGGGGTTTGCCTTTCAGTCGTCATATCTGGGTTCCCTTCATTCGGCGGCCTCTTCATAGAGCAGGACGATTTCGTTCATCCTCGTGAGAAGTTCTTCTGCTCTCTCGTTGACATGCAGGATATCTTCTACGGACCCAACTTCTGTGATCCGCAGGGCCGTCGAGATACTCTCCCTAAGGGCCGCCCAGTCACCTTGAACTGAATTGAGACGTTCGACGATGGGCTGTGATCTTGAGTCCCGGAGCGCGCCCGGTGTCACGCGGTTCAGAATGTTCAGCGATATGTTGAACCTGTTCATGGTTCTGAAGAGCTCTTCACGGGTGTCTGGAGAGGCTAGCCCGCTGCGAGACAGGCACAGCAGCAAAACCAGTCTCTGGGTAAACATTCGTTGCCGACCCGAGATATTAATGAGCATCGCCATCTGTTCGGATAGCTCCGCGCTTTTGTAGACCCTCTCGATCAGATTTACTGCGGCATTCATTTCGACAAGCGCAGGACCGTTGAGGTCCGAAATCGCCTGCAGATGCTCTTGCTCGACGCGTCGGCGCTCGATCGCATCACGGATGGTCTGGCCATACGGGGCAAAGGCATTGTTCGCTCGTGCCAGCGCACTCAAAACCGAGGCATTGGCTTCCGGCTCAAGTCCGAGATCGTCGTCTCCGTCCCTCAACCCTGCTTCGGTTGCCTGATGCAGCGCCAGTGTCTGTGCAGCAGCCGCGAGAAGTGGGGTTGGGTCGGGGTTCTGATAGGCAAGACAGACAAACTTTCCGGCTCGCTGGATCAGCATCCGCTGGCGGCCTGACAAGTTGATTCTGCGGGGCCCATCAGAATGCCCTGCTTGCGCGAGCAGATCCGTCGGATTTACCAAAAGCAACGAGGCAAGGGCCCCCCCGCCTACGAGCAGCGCCCGGCGTTTCAAGAGCTTCTGGGAAGACCCCATTCCACCATATCCCGTGTTGTTGAAAGAGTTCTTGTTCATGGCCGTGTTCCAACGGGCGTTGATACTGAAGCTCGCAGTTCACTCTCCTGATGAATCCCGAGCTCAGAGATATTGAGCCCGGCGATCTCTTCCTCTTCACTCACCCTGAACCGGAAGACCGCGTTGCCAGCCGAGAAGACCAG
>NZ_JBPBBA010000073.1:0-6272 GCF_050896395.1 Nioella aestuarii
AGCCGCAAGAGCTTTTTACACGAAACAGGAAATTTTTTTGAAAAAGACATAATACATAAACAAATTCAATATGTTAGGCTTTGAAGAAGTGTTCTCGGGCCGGATTGAAAGCGGTGATCATTCTGCTCTGCGGCATAGCTAGGCCGACTCGCCCCACCAGATCTTGGGTTATCCCATGACTTATCCCCAGATTCTGGCATTCATGGGGTGAATCAGGTCAGGATCGGGCGACTCGCCTGCTCATCCAAAGCGCGCGCATTGCAACGACCGCCACTGCAAGCGACAGATAGAGAAGCGATTGAACGCTCCAGACTTTTTCCTGCATCACGAAGTGAAGCCCGCCCAAGACCACCGCCACATAAGACAAGCGATGTAGTTTGTGCCAACGAATACCCATCCGGCGGATGGCGGCCTTGGTCGAGGTCAGCGCGAGGGGCACCAGCAACAGGAATGCGATCATCCCGATGGTGATATAGGGCCGTTCCACAATATCCGCTGCGATCTGCCCCCAAAGAAAGGACATATCGAGTGCCAGCCAGGTCAGAAGGTGGAGACAGACATATCCGAAGCCGAGCAGCCCCAAGGCACGGCGAAACTTCAGCAGGTTCAACCCGACATAGCGGCGCAAAGGCGTAACCAGCAGCGCTGCAATCAGAAACTGAAGTGCAATGACGCCAAGTTCATGTTCCAGCGCTTCGACAGGCTCCACCCCCAGCCCGCCATTCACGCCGAGCCACAACAGCCAGGCGGCAGGCAGGAAGCCCAGGATATAGAGCGGCCATTCCGGCACACGGCGCAGGGTCTGGTTCAGCCAATCCATCATCATCTCATCCGCAGCAGGGGGTTCCCGCCTGGATAGGAGGACAGGGAACCGTTCCGTAAGAACAATAGACACAGCAATCGCCGGGCAGGGGTTTCAGCACCGCCCCGCAACCGCTGCATTGATAAAACCACTGGCAGGCATCCGTCGGCATCTGTTCCGCGCTGACATGTCCGCATTCCGGACAAGTCAACTCGGAGCTGAGCTGGATATCTGCCGATCCGGACATCAGAAGTATTCGGACAGGTCCATGCCCTCGTACATCGAGGCGACCTCTTCTTCGTAGCCGTTGAACATCAGCGTCGGGATACGCCGGGCAAACAGCCCGCCACCAACCCGGCGTTCGCTGGCCTGGGACCAACGGGGGTGATCCACCTCGGGGTTCACGTTGGAGTAGAACCCGTATTCGCGGCTGTTCTGCATGTTCCAGGTGGTGGGCGGTTCTTCATCTGTCAGGGTGATGCGGACGATCGACTTGATCGATTTGAACCCGTATTTCCACGGCACAACCAACCGGATTGGCGCGCCGTTCTGGTTGGGCATCGGTTCGCCATAGATGCCAGTCGCCATCAGGGTCAGCGGGTGCATTGCCTCATCCAGCCGCAGACCTTCGCGGTAGGGCCAGTTCAGGATCGGGCGGCGCTGACCCGGCATTTCCTCGGGGCGGACAAGCGTCTCGAACGCCACATATTGCGCGCTCTCCTGAACACCAACGCGATTGAGCAGATCTGCCAGTTCGAAGCCGTTCCACGGGATGACCATCGACCAGGCTTCGACACAGCGGAAGCGATAGATGCGTTCCTCGATGGTCATGCCGTCAAGGATTTCCGCAAGCGAATAGGTGCCGGGATTATCCACCATGCCGTCGATCTCGATCGACCACGGGTCCGTGGTCAGCATATGGGCATTTGCGGCGGGGTCGGTCTTGCCGGTGCCGAACTCGTAGAAATTGTTGTAGCTGGTGATCTCTTCCCAGGTATTGGGCTCCAGTGCCTCTTGCGCGCGGACCTGTCCACCGATCAGTCCGGCTCCCATCATGGCCCCTGCCCCTGCCATCATTTGACGGCGGTTCAAGAACAGACCCTTGGGCGTCACGTCCGCATGGGTCAGGTCGTTTTTCCAGCGATAGGCCATTGGGCTCCTCCTGTATTTGCTTGCTGCGACACTGCCAAAGAGATGGTGCTCAACAAAGCAAAAGCAGCTGGCCTCACGGCATTGTTGGAATGTCGTGACCGCGGGGAAAAACTTCGTGCATCGGGCGAGACGTGCCATCAGCCATCACCAAGCGTACATGGCGGCGGCGCATCAGGCGGGGCTCTGCGACCCCTACGGAATGGGCAATTGTCTCGACTTCCTTGATGATTCCCTTGGCATACCGCGCGACTCGATCTTCCTTCACCTCGACAACCAGCCCCTTCTGAAACCGCGGATTGTGGGTCGTGATCCCGGTCGGGCAGGTGTTTTTGTTACATTTCAGCGCCTGAATACAGCCCAGCGAAAACATGAAGCCGCGGGCAGATGTTACAAAATCTGCCCCCGCCGCCAGCGCCCAGGCCACGTCACCGGGGTTCACCAGCTTGCCCGAAGCCACCAGACGGATGCGATCCTTAAGCCCGTGCCGGTCGCGCAGGTCCGAGATCATCAACAGGCTTTCGCGGATCGACATACCGACCAGGTCCATCAGCGGCATGGGAGAGGCCCCGGTGCCGCCCTCTCCACCATCAAGCGTGATGAAATCCGGGGCGCTGTCTTCTCCGCGTTCGATGATCAGGCGGAAAAGGTCTTCGAACGGTTCAGACCCGCCCGCCACGGTCTTTATGCCAACGGGCTTGCCGGACACCTCGCGGATATGTCCGATCATATCTAGCAGGTCGCCCCAATCGTCGATCTCGATATGCCGATTTGGCGACAAGCTGTCCTGCCCTTGTTCAATCCCCCTGATCTGGGCAATCTCCGCCGTGATCTTCTCGGCCGGCAGGATGCCTCCCTTACCCGGCTTTGCCCCCTGCGCCAGTTTCAGCTCGAACATTTTAACCGCGTCATGGGCAGCCACCTCGCGCAGCTTGTCGTCATTGAGGCTGCCATCGGCATTGCGCACGCCATATTTCGCCGTCCCGATCTGAAAAACGATGTCGCACCCTCCCTCCAGATGATAGGGCGACAACGCCCCCTCGCCCGTGTTCATCCAGATCCCGGCCTTCTTCGCCCCCCGGCTAAGCGCCTGCACGGCAGGCTTGGAGATGGCGCCATAGCTCATACCCGAGATGTTGAAGAACGATGGTGCAAGGTAAGGGTGACGCGCCGTGGGGCCGATCAGCATTGGCTCTGTCAGAGCGTATTGATCATCCAAAGGCGGAAACGCAGCGTTCACGAAAATAGGTGTGCCCGGAATGGTGAGATCGCGCGTCGACCCGAAGGCCAGCGTGTTCGATCCGCCATCAGCAGCGTGATTTACCCAGTCCCGTTGCGCGCGGTTAAACGGCATCTCCTCGCGGTCCATGGCAAAGAAATACTGACTAAAGAAATCCCCCAAAGCGGTGAATAGCGACCGGAAGCGGCCAATGACCGGATAGTTGCGGCGGATCGCGTCATGGGTCTGGGTCCGGTCGTAGATCGCTAAGGCCAAAACAAGCAGCGACAAAAGCCCAACGATCAGCAGAAAGATCTGTGCCAGAAACTCTACCAGCGTGAACATGTCATCGCTCCTTTCTTGGGACTGCCTGCCGCCAACTGTGCCCCCGCACCTATCACTCTGCAATCGGCAAAGGTGGAAATCCGGGATTTGGGCACACGCCAGATCACATGCTGCCACGAAAACGTGACTGGAAATCGCAAAAGCCCGTGGCTTAGCGCAGCGCCGGTCTTCGGCAAGGTGTTTTTTGCAGATTTCCCAGTCATCCAACACACCAGACGAACCGTAGCCCTGTTCATAAATCAATGGATAGGAGATCCAGATATGATCCGTCGTACGTTTCTTGGCACCGCTGCCGCTGTAATCCTTTCCACCACCGCTTTCGCGGGTGGTCACTCCATGGACATCGTCGACACCGCCGTGGGCGCAGGCACGTTCAATACGCTCGTTGCCGCCGTTCAGGCCGCTGGCCTGGAAGACACCCTGCGTGGCGACGGCCCCTTCACCGTTTTCGCCCCCACGGATGAGGCCTTCGCAGCCCTGCCCGAGGGCACCGTCGAAACCCTGCTGATGGAGGAAAACCTCGATCAACTGGTGGCGATCCTCACCTATCACGTGGTTCCCGGCGCAGTTATGTCGGGCGATTTGTCTGACGGCATGATGCCCACGACAGTTCAGGGGGGCACCATTGAAATCGGCACAATGAACGGCGTGACCGTCAACGGCGCCAATGTGATCACCGCCGATATCGAAGCCTCGAACGGCGTGATCCATGTCATCGACGCGGTGATCCTGCCGTCGATGTAACAGCTCTGGCCCGCCCCCCAAAGGCGGGCCGTTTCCACTCCAGGGAGGACAGATACATGAACCGCCGTCAATTCATCACAACAACCGCGGGCGCAGCCGCTGCAATACTGGCCAGCCCCGCAATCCTTTCCGCGCAATCCGCGACCATCGTCGATCTGGCCGTTGCCACGCCCGACCTATCGACCCTTGTCACCGCCGTTCAGGCGGCGGGGCTTGTCGACACCCTGTCAGGTCCCGGCAACTTCACCGTTTTCGCCCCCACGAACCGCGCGTTCGAGCATCTGCCCCATGGCGTGCTGCAAGGGTTGCTGCATGACATCCCGGCGCTGACCAATGTGCTGACCTATCATGTGTCGGGCGCGTATTACCCGGCCTGCGATCCTCGGCCAACGGGGCCGCATTCCGACCGTTCAGGGCAGCTACATCCGCGCCAACGGTCAGGGTCATGGCGTGGTGCTGAACCATTCCGCAACCGTGACAACCGCCGATGTCATGGCCTCGAACGGGGTCGTGCATATCATCGACGCCGTCCTTCTGCCGAGCTGAGACCGTCCCCAACGGCTTACGGCAGAAAGAAGCGCCCCGAACTGTGTGGTGTTCGGGGCGCTTCAATCCGAGGCTACTCTATCACACGACGCACGCGACGACCGCCGCCCCTTAACACACGGCGTTCCGCCATGGATTGGCGCGCCCACATGGCCCCCAACAACAGTGTCAGCGACACCGCCAAACTGGTCAGCACGGATTTCGCAATCGTGGCTGCGCTTGCTGCAAAGACGAGCGGAACAGATGGGGTTGGCCCGTTCCAGATCATGACGCAGATAGCGAGATTTTCGGCATAGTCGAACGCGGCAGCGCCGAGCGAAAGCGCAACACCCGCGCGAACGAGTGTGCGATTTGGCAGTCGTTGCCCGATCCAACAGATCGCCCCCATCAACGTCAGTGCCAGCAACGCCGGATAAACCGTATCCAGTGGAATCTGATGCGACAGATAATAAGCCCGCCCATCCGCGCCTAACGCGCCAAGCAGCGTCAGGGCCTCCGCGTGGCTATAGCCCAATGGACGCATATCGAAGGGGATCAGCCCAGAAATCGCCTCGAGATGGGCGAGTGTGATATTGACCATGAGCAGATAGATGGAGGCACCCATCACCCCCAGGCCCACCGTGGCCGGCCCCAGATATCTTGCCCGGATTTTGTTTGTCATTTTGTAAACTCCTTGAACATGTGCCAGACATGCCCCTGGACGAAGACCCTCGCATTATCATTTGATAAGGCTCACCAAAATGGATCTACGGGCGTTTCTTACGCAATCTCCTGACCTGTCGGATGCGGCCTGCGCAGAGGATTTTGCCGACATCTGGACGCGCAGGCATCTGCTCAAGGGGGCGCATCTGGCCCGGCAGGAACAGCCCGAAACGGGCGAATTCATTCTTTTGGACGGACGACTTGTCAGCAGCATTTGCGATTCTGACGGCAAAGAGGTTTGCGTCGGGTTCTATGTGGGGCCCTGCGTTGTCACCCCAAACATTGCACGCACGCGCAGCGGCGCATCGCTCGTGTCGATCGTGGCGACAACCGATGCCACTCTTGCGCGGATCGACACTAACCGACTGTCAGATCTGATGATTGCGTCAGAACCCGTTCGCAACTGGGCCAATGGCATCCTGCGCGAGGCGCTCGGCCGAAAGGTTGATCGGGAATGGTGCCTTGCGGCGCTTGGCGGAGCTGACCGGCTGGAATGGTTCCGCTCCACCTTCCCCGGTTACGAAGACATCTTCACCCATTCGATGATTGCATCGTTTCTGGGGATCACACCCGTCACAATGAGCCGCCTGCGCACCGGAGACAGGCAAGGTTGATCACAGGACGTCCAAAAGAAAGGCCCCTCCGAAGCGGGGCCTTTTCAAAAGTCTGTTCAGTGCACCACGGCATCGTCCGGTAATGGGATGTACCGGCTGCTTCACCCAGCAGGTTAGGCTTGGCCTGTTTCACCTGCAGATAGGAGAAGTA
>NZ_JBPBBA010000074.1:0-6149 GCF_050896395.1 Nioella aestuarii
CCCCGCCCAATCCTGAGAGGCAATGGCGCGGAACGCCTCGGCGCATCCCGGAACCAGATCGCCAATCGGTCCTTTGGAGGCTCTGGCGGCTCCGGCACCGGTGGCACGGGTGGCTCCGGCTCCGGCGGGACCAAAGGGTCTGGCTCGGGTGGCACGGGTGGCTCTGGCTCCGGTGGGACCGGCGCCAGCGGAACGGCGAGCACCGCTACCGCTGCCGCTTCTGCTTTGCCTGCCTTCAGCTATCACGAAGAGGATGAGCAATTCACCGAGGATGATGTGATGGCGCTCATGAACCAGGATGTGGATGAGCAGGAATTCCAAAACCATGACGACGACGACATGGATGCAACCAGCGAATTCTTCATCTAGCACGAGCGGCTAACAACACATGGCGAGCGGCGGACCGATGGGTGCGCCGCTCGCTTTTTGAATGATCCATTTGCGCGGCGCAAAGCTCTTGCCGATCGGAGCCGTCGGAACGTAACCGGGTGGGGCCTTTGCCCTTACATCACTGCGTAGTCCAGATCGTCTTCTGGGGTCAGGAACATCGCATGTTTCACGCTCTCGGTTGAGCTGCTGTCAAGCATCAACGCTTCCATCAGAAGCTCTCCGCTATTCGGGTCTGCGTCACCGGAATGCTCAAAGGACTCTGCTATATATTCCCGTTGCAGCCAGGTTTCGAACTGCCAGCCGATGGACCCGCTGCTTCCTATCACCCTTGGATCATGGGCGGCATATTCCAGGAATGCATCGCGCGCGTCCTCTCGCTCATCTGGCGAAAGATTCGCGGCGAGGTCTCGGCTTTCATACCCGACATAGCTTGAAACAGTCACATCCTCCCCATACCCCTCGATGGCGGCAATCGCGTATTCGGCGGTGTGCAGATGGTCGGAATGTTCCGAGCCGGAATGGGCGCTGTCGTGGTCCTGGGTGTGGACATGCTCGGGCTGATACATCTCCATCAATCCGCTCAGCACTCCCAACAAGGCCTCATGGGTGTAGGTGGTCTGCCCATCCACTGTTTCGATGCTGTCAATCGAGCCATTCCACAGCTGTTCAAGGCTGGAATTCCCATATTGGTCAGAGCCACCACCATTGCCGAACCCATCCGGCAATCGCATGAAGAACAGGCGAATGTCGGGTTCGCTGGCGAGATAGGAAGAGGCGATATCGTAGTCGGTGCCATCGACAGAGACTGTGACTGTTTCATCCACCCAATCATCCGCCCCAGCCATCTGCGCATATGCGGCTTTCGACCCCATTTCGCGTCCGGCCCAGTACTCTTCGCCCATTCCGGCGTCCCCGGCGGTGAGATAGACGGTGCTGACCGGTGCGTTTCCGTCGATCAGGGTGTCGATTGTCGGGTTCATGAACAGCAGGTCATCATCCTGATGGGCAACGAACACCATATCCCCGGACGGGGCCGATATAGAGGTCGGATCAGAGTCAATCGGTCCCGTGCTCGGGTCTTCCGTTGGATCGGATTGCGGCACAACAACAAGGCCAGGGTCGATGATGGCAGTGCCGTCCCCCCCCAGCACAGGGTCGCCAGACCAGCTATATTCAGACGCTATATATTCCCGCTGAACCCATTCTTCATAGGCTTCCAGCAGGCTTCCGTCGGACCCCAAGACCATTGGATCAAAGGTTGAATAGATTTGGAACGTGTCGCGAACGAGGGCTACTTCTTCTGGGGTCAGGTTTTCTTCCAGGCCCCAGCTCGCATAGCCGACATAGCTGGTTACGTTCAGTCCCTCCGCGTAGGATTCGACTGCAGCTGTGGCGAATTCCGCTGCGAACAGGTGATCGGAATGCTCTATTTCGGCATGTTCGCTGGTGTGATCCTGCAAATGGATATTGTCGGGATCATGCCGCGCAATCAGCGTCGAGAGCAAATTCGTCAACTCGTCCCTGGTATAGGTCGCGCTGCCATCTACGGCAGTGATCGTGTCGATCCCGCCAGTCCATAGCTGTTCCAGGCTTTCGAAATTATTGGCTTCGGCGCCGACACCGTCACCAAACCCGTCGGGCAGGCGCAGGAAGTAAAGGCGTATATCGGGTTGGCTTTCCAGATAGGCGCTGTTTACGTCAAACTGACTGCCCTGAACAGAAAGTGACACGGTTTCGCTCACCCAGTCATCCGCGCCAGCCATATTGGCGTAAGCGGCGAGTTCGCCGGCCTCGCGTGCAGACCAGTAATCTTCGCCCCGTCCTGCATTTCCGGCGGTAAGATAGACAACCGTCATCGGATTATCGCCATCAATCAGGGAATCGATTGTCGGGTTCATGAACAAAAGGTCATCATCCTGATGCGCGACGAACACCATGTCACCCGCGCCGCTGGCGGGATCGGTCGGGCCTGTTGGGTCCGTCGGATCGGTTGGATCTGTGGGATCAATCGGATCGGTAGGGTCGGTCGGATCAACCGGCGTGACGGGATCAGAGATTGTCCCATCCTGGGTAACGGTCAGGGCCCCGATCTCTCCGATCAGCGGCGTGTCCTCTGGCCAGTTAGACTCCCCGATCAGGAAATTGGCTCGTTCCACATCGGCAGGCACGACGCCCTGACCCTCAGCCAAAAGCGTGCCGTCGCGTTCGATCCACATCCTGCCATCGGTGTCGATCCCGGCACTCCAGTTGGACGTCACGCCTTGCTCGATCGCACCTTCCGCGACCGTGCTGTAGACATTTCCATCCTGCCAAAGTTGCAGCATGATTGCATTGGTGTTCTCAACTTGAGTCAGCAGGATGTTGTTCGAAGCCGGCCCGTCACCGATATCAAATACGCGTTGCCAGTACCCGCCCATGATATCATCGAACCGGGCCGTGACGTCGATCTGGAAGGCTCCGTTGATCTGAACGTCGGTTGTCGTCGGATCTTCAGGAGCCGGGTCAACCGGGTCTACAGGATCAACCGGATCGACGGGGTCGACAGGATCAACCGGATCAACGGGGTCGACAGGATCACCCGGCGTCGGGCCGTCTCCGCTATGCGATACCGTGAGGTCGAGAACCACCCCATCCAGCGCGTCAGTGCCCGTGGAATCCGATGCGCCTATGGTCGGCACCGCGCCAGGCAGGCCGGTCGGAACCGCACCTTGCGCCTCGACAAGTCTTGCGCCGTCCTGATCTAACCAGATCGTGCCATCCGCATCGACACCAACGGACCAGAGCGACCATTCCCCCTCTGTCACAGCATCCTGCGCGGTGACGCTATAGGTGGTCCCGTCTTGGACAACCTCAAAACGCATATCGTTCGTGTTCGCCACCTGAAACAGTCGCGCACTGTCCCCGTTGGTCGCACCGCTATAGTTAAACACGGTCTGGGAAGTCCCCCCCAACAGATCATCAAACCGCACGATGGTATCTACCTGAAATGCCCCCTCAATCGGTCCGGGATCGTTCAGTCGCCCGCCATCCTGAACCTCGCCCTCATTGACGATGTCGATGCCAAGAACAGCGCCATTCAGCGGTGTGTCCTCTGCCCAGTTTGACTGACCGAGGAGTTCGTTCAAACGCGGGATGTTTTCTGGCACCACGGCTTGTGTCTCGGCCAGTCGGACATTGTCCTTGTCGATCCACATAAGCCCGTCGGCATCGATCCCCACGGACCATGTCGCCGCTTCGCCCTCGATGATCGAATTCGGTGCCGTCACCCGATATGCCGTATCGCCCTGGTAAAGGACGAATGTCATGTCGTTGGTGTTTTCGTATTGAGATAAAAGAATATTGTTGGAGTTCGGGCCGTCGCCAATGTCAAAAACCCGCTGCCAGTAGCCCGAAGCCAGATCGTCGAAGCGGACAACGACCTGGAGCTCGAATGCACCTGTGATGTCTTCAATGTCGTCGTAGGGAATCACCGGATCCAATGGGGGCATATCGCATCCTCTGTCTGGAGGAGCTGGGCGCCAGGGAACGACCACGCCGACTGCACGAGCGTCGCATCGCCATTCTCAAGACCAAAACACCCCGCCCCCCGTCTAATAAGGCATCTTCAATGGGGCACTATTGAAAGGATTGATATCGTTACAGAAACATACGGTAACACAGGTTAACGTTGGGTGAGGCCAATTTTGGGCACATTCTGGAAACAAACTGCTGCTTGTTTGGAAACACAAAGGCGCGGTCCACTGGGTGCCTGTGAAGAGCTCGCGTTGCACAGGAACGGTTGGATCAAACCTTCTTCACACTGGCCGACGGGGCAGGGATCATCGGGTCGGGTGCAGTGAAAACAGGTATAGAAAGAAGCATTGAACAGCCGGGGCGAAGGGCCGGGTCCATAACATCTTGAAGGCGCGGAGGCTCAACTCAACAGCGTGTCATAGCTGCATCGTACGATTGTGACGGAGGGGGGTATGGTAGGCCCGGCAGGACTTGAACCCGCAACCAAAGCGTTATGAGCGCTCTGCTCTAACCAATTGAGCTACAGGCCCGCCGAGGCGATGGAATATCAGGATGGAATGTGGGGTCAAGCCCGTTGCGAGGGCCCGTGGGGCCCCCGCTTGTGGATGCATTGTCTCAGGCGGCTTCCGCAGAGCCGAGAAGGGCCTTGATGGCTGCGGGAACCTGCCGTGCGCTCATCGCGCGGGGGTAGGGCAGTTCAGCCATTTCCGGCACGTCCCCGTAGAGCGCTTCGAACTCTGCGAAGTTGTCGAAGGATCTGCGCGACACGTTGTCGATGAACGTCTCGGCCGGGGCCCCGTTGGCGAGGATGACTTCGTGCTCCTCGGTCTCAATGTGGTAGACCTTATAGCGCTCACCCATCTCCTCCAGTGGCACGAAGGTGATGGTCTTCCCGTTAACCAACGCACCGGCATGGCAGATCACGCCGTCCACCAACATTCCATGATCGGCGGTGACCGTCAGATCAGCATAAGGCAGACCATTGCCAAGCGATCCGGCGGCGAAGCGTACCGGCTTCAGACGTTCCGCAGGCTGGAACAGGGTCGCAACGGTTTGTTCGCCGATCCATTTGATGGGAACTCTGCGCCCTTCGGCACTCAGAACCGTATCTCCGATAGCAAGTTTTTCGACCGCGACTGCCCCGTTAGGCGTATCGATTTCCGTGCCTTCCGCAAAACAATAAGCGAAGCTACCGGTGTTGGTTACCGATACCGTTTGGTTGGCAAGGCTAGGGTCGTTGGACAGCAGATAGTAGATGCCGAAGCCGCCAAAGTCTAAAATCGGGTCACCGTTAAAGAACCCGATCAAGGGGTTTGAAAAACCAGCCCAAGATATGATTCCGCCAATAGCCGTGACACCGTCAATCGCGCCATCGGCTTCAATCAGGTCACCCAGACCGTTGTCGATGCGCGATCCTAGAGTTACAGAACCTGGCGGTGGACCCGAAAGAACATAGTAATACAGGTAACTTTCGCTGGCCATTTTGTCCTCCTGGCACTATCGATCGGGTAGGGGAAATCAAGAACTTTTCGAATTCAGCGCGTGCTATTCACGGCAAGAGCCGCAACGGACCAGTTGTGTCAAAATCCGCTTGCGCCGTTTCCTTTGGTTCCTTTCTTAGCCCTCCAACAATCCTAAACATTGAAACAACCGGGCAGCCCCGAATTCAACCTACCAATTAACACTACGCAGGCTCTTTTGGTCAGTCCATAACAAAATAAACGCAGTGCTCAGGTTTCGTGAAAATTGGTCTGGGAAAATACGTTTGGAAGTATGAGCGTGCACTTGACCGAATGGTTTGGTCTTGCCTGGATCTGGCGAGCAGCTAATAATTAGACAAAAATAATATTTTTTCATAGTTGCCTTTGGCGACTATTGTCATAGGGCGATAATATCATGAAAATTGATCTTATATCTGCAACTCGCGAAAGTTTCTCAGATTTCGTCGGTCAACGCTTCGATGTGCAAACCGAATCAAATTCTCTCAGCCTGCTTCTAGATAATGTGAAGATTTTTCAAGGCTCGACGGTTCGTGATAATCACATTGAGATAGACGGCGTTTTCTACCCGCCCCGAAAAGCCTTTGCCCTGACATGGGAAGGACCGCGCGAGCCGATATTGGCCTCAGGAATCTACAGTGTCACGCATCCGGAAACCGGCAAGTTGGAGCTGGCTGGCCTGATCTGACTGGTCCTCTTTGATTGTTAGTGCATTGTTGGCGTGGTTTCCATCGTGACTATGGTTTC
>NZ_JBPBBA010000075.1:5000-6092 GCF_050896395.1 Nioella aestuarii
GACTGGGGCGGTCGCCTCCTAAAGCGTAACGGAGGCGCGCGAAGGTTGGCTCAGAGCGGTCGGAAATCGCTCGTTGAGTGCAATGGCAGAAGCCAGCCTGACTGCGAGACTGACAAGTCGAGCAGAGTCGAAAGACGGCCATAGTGATCCGGTGGTCCCAAGTGGGAGGGCCATCGCTCAACGGATAAAAGGTACGCCGGGGATAACAGGCTGATGGTGCCCAAGAGTCCATATCGACGGCACCGTTTGGCACCTCGATGTCGGCTCATCTCATCCTGGGGCTGGAGCAGGTCCCAAGGGTACGGCTGTTCGCCGTTTAAAGAGGTACGTGAGCTGGGTTTAGAACGTCGTGAGACAGTTCGGTCCCTATCTGCCGTGGGTGTAGGATACTTGAGAGGAGTTGCCCCTAGTACGAGAGGACCGGGGTGAACGATCCACTGGTGGACCTGTTGTGGCGCCAGCCGCAGTGCAGGGTAGCTATGATCGGAAAGGATAACCGCTGAAGGCATCTAAGCGGGAAGCCCCCCTCAAAACAAGGTATCCCTGAGAGCCGAGGTAGACCACCTCGTCGATAGGCCGGAGATGTAAGTGCAGCAATGCATTCAGTTGACCGGTACTAATTGCTCGATAGGCTTGATTTGATCCAGTAGAAGCCAGACTTGGCCCTGCGGACAAAATCAAAAGCAGAAAACTACACCAAAAACACAGTCGCTTGACTTGGATAAAGATGTTCAACCCAAATCCCCAAAAAAAATGGGGAAAAAAGGGTTTGCTTGTTCGGTTTGGTGGTCATAGCGCGAGTGAAACACCCGATCCCATCCCGAACTCGGCCGTTAAGCACCGTTGCGCCGATGGTACTGCGTCTTAAGACGTGGGAGAGTAGGTCACCGCCAAACCTAACAAGCAAACCCATCTCTCTAAAACGATAACAATCAAAGCCCAGATCAAAACAAAATCCGGGCAATTGGCGCGGGGTGGAGCAGCCCGGTAGCTCGTCAGGCTCATAACCTGAAGGTCGTAGGTTCAAATCCTACCCCCGCAACCAAAATA
Source organism: Nioella aestuarii (assembly GCF_050896395.1). NCBI lineage: Bacteria > Pseudomonadati > Pseudomonadota > Alphaproteobacteria > Rhodobacterales > Paracoccaceae > Nioella > Nioella aestuarii. The sequence goes on from NZ_JBPBBA010000075.1 coordinate 6,051, forward strand.
AAACCACAAGATATCAAAGACTTATAAACCGCCCAAGGGTGG
>NZ_JBPBBA010000076.1:0-5374 GCF_050896395.1 Nioella aestuarii
CGGATACATATGAGCGACTTCCGAGAACATGCTAGAAATCATTTGCGGACAGCAGCCGGTACATACATGTGGGCCGACTTTACCTCAGTCGCCAACATCGCGGGCGCCAGTCTCGAGGTCCGCAAGTGTCGAGCGAAGGCGTTGGGTCAAGAGATCGTTCTGGTTTTTCCGTTGCGGAAGGCGGTGCAGTTCTTCGAGGGCCCAGGCCGATCGGTCGATCCGTCGGCTCGCCGCCATGAGGTGTGACACCGCCTCGTCGATATCGAGCGGGCTTGTCTCGAACCCGCGATCGGCGAGAAGATGCGTGATGGCGTGCAGCGCCACCTGCGCGGCAAAGGCGGGCTCCTTCTCGACGAAATCCCGCGCGGCGCGGATGAGGGTCGCAGGGGCGGCCTCGAAATCCGCAGCGCAGTCGAGCGCGATATCCAGATATCCGGCCGTCTTGGCGGCGGCAAACCACTTGCCCTTCCGTCCGTGCAGCGCGATCAGGTGTACCAGAACCGTGCGGCCATCGCGCTCGGGGTAGCGTTTCACCAGATCGCGCCACATTGCGAGCCAGGTGTTTCCGGCGGCCGAGGGCAGGCCGAAGCGGCGATAGGCCTCCTCTGCCTTGCCTTGCCGGACGAGGATATTTTCGCAGAAACGTGCGATATCGCGATGGCCCCAAGGCTGCCGATCGCCTTCCAACAGGGCCTCGGCGCGAGCCAGCGCCTCGTCCACACGCCCTTGACGCAGCATGGCTTCGGCCCCGAACTTCTCATCGAACCACAGCCGCGTCTTCTTCACGGCGAGAAGGTCGAGCAGATCGTCATATTGCCCGGCCTCGAGCAGGCAGGAAAGCGTGAGGGTTGCCGACGGGATGTGGGAATACCGCGCGTGATCCGACCAAGCATGGTGGATCAGATCGAGGTCGCGGTCCGCATGCGCGTTCATCAGTGCAGGAAAGGCGGCAATTTCGCCGAAGCGATCCGAGATCGGGGCGAGGTAGTCCACGCCATCGTCGAGGATCGCAGTGCGCAGCCGTTCGATCCATCTGGCGCGTGTTTTCTCGTCGGCCGGGGCGTCGATTAGGACCGGCAGCAGCTTGTCAAGGGTCCGGCGCACCGCCGTGCCGAGGGCGCCGGAGGACGTGTCGATATGTTCGAAGGCGGGCCAAATCCGTTCCGCCAGCACAACCACGCCCTCGGCTGCGGTGACCGGGTCGGTGCGGTGCAAGGCCATGATCTCGGCGCTTGCCGATTTCAGGCGCTTGGCCGCCTTCGCCGAGCCGCGCCAGCCAAAGGCGCCTGCACGCATGCCGGACTTGAAAGCCCACTTGTGGGATGGCTCGCGGGCCATGACACCTCCCCTAACTCGACGGCAGATTGGCACAGGGTCTGACCGGAGTGAAGAACGCTCATGGGCTCCGTTGGCGGCCTTCGCGATTGCCCTCCTTGACCGCGCGCGCGGCATCGCGTTGATAGCGCGGGTAGATCGGAGGGGGTTCAATGGCCGGTAAACAGGACATCCGCGAAAAGCTGACAAAGCTAGAAGCGCTGTTCGCGCGGGGTGCGACCGCCGGGGAGCGGGCGGCGGCTGGCGCGGCGCGCGACCGCTTGCAGGCAAGGCTTTCGTTGGATGCCAACGATGGCGGCGATCCGGAAATCGAGCTGCAATACTCCCTGCCAGATGTCTGGTCGGTCCGTATCTTCGTGGCGCTGTGCCGCAAGCACGGGATCCGTCCCTACCGCTACCCCCGTCAACGGCGCACAACAGTGATGGTCCGGGTGCGCCAGGCGAGCTTCGAACGCACGGTGGCCGAAGAATTCCGCACCCTGCACCGGGAGCTCACCGCCTATTTCAACGAGACGGTCGAGCATCTGATCGCCGATGCGATGAAATCGGACGGCAACGACGAGACGCTGGAACAGCGGCAGTTGCCAGGCTAAGGGGCGGTTCCCCAGAGCCTCATGCTGCACGGCAGCAGCTGGCAGACAGGCAGCTCCACGCGAAAAGCGCGCCGCGGCCGAACTGGCGCAATGCGCAGGGAGCGGAATTTGCAAAGTTTGGCCCGTTTCCCGACAGCGGCCGTTCGTGTAGCATGCGGCGAAAGCTGGGTGAGAGCCCAATCTGTTTGATGCTGCGGGCTACGCCAATGTCAGCTTTGCTTTTTACGCTCTTCCAGTGAACTGCTTAGTCGTTCCAGCAGTTCCGCCAATTTGACTCGATCATTCTCTGGCAAAACGTCAGCAAAAAGCTCTGTGTTCGTCGCGACCAGTTGATCGATGATCTCCTCAACCATGTCTGCCCCTTTCACTGTAAGCCGGACAAGCCTGCTTCGGGCATCTTGCGGGTTGGACAATCGTTCCACCAATCCCTTTTCCGTCAGCCCCCGAAGCATCTTCGCCATTCCGCTCGAACTGGCTTGAGTGGCCGCATACAGCTCTGTTGGGCTCATCGTGAATGCGTCATTTGTGAAGCGCAATGCACGCAAGACCAAGAATTGTGTCCAGGAAACGCCAAATCGAGCCGCCACTTTACTGTCGCTGTCCCAGACGAAATTGCGACTGCGAAACAGCCCCGAGACGATGCGGGTCGTGGTGTTTGGTGTGACCGACCAAGGTCTTGGTTTTGCCTTCGGCAAAGATGTTCTCCCCTGAAAGGTTCCCACAAATTGGCCGGAATCACTTGCGGACAACAAGATATAATTATATCTCTCTAGAGAGATAATTGGAGAAAAGACCGTGACACAGGACAAACATGGATACGTTGTACGGGGTCTTCTGGGCCTTCTTGCCGTTGTGATGCTACTCTTTACGCTGCCCGCCTATATGAACACCTCGGCCAATCCGGGCTTGGCTAACCTGACCGGAGAGGCCGCATCATTGGGATCAGTTGCAGGGGCATTCTTGGCGCGACAACTCGGCCTCGCACTGATCGCCCTTTACGGTGCGATAAAGGGCACAACCCAGCCTGTGCTGATTGGCGCTTTTGGGATGGCGTTCTTGAATTTGCATGATGCCGTTTTCCTCTCGGCTTTCGGAAACGTTGGCCCCGGTGCAATCGCAGGGTTGATCCTTGGCGGCTTGGCCCTTGTTGTCATGGCGCTGGCGTGGCGCAGGGCACGGGCATGAAGCTTGCCATATTTGGAGCAACCGGCACGGTGGGACAGGCGCTTTTGCAAGAAGCACTGGCAGCAAATCACAGCGTTACAGCGCTTGTGCGGTCGCCTGAAAAGATCGCAGCGTGCTCTGATCAGGTCAGCATAATTGTCGGTGACTACTTTGATGCGGATGCGCGCGCACAAGCCCTTGATGGAGCTGATGCAGTCATGTCGACAATCGGCCCGCCAATGAAACGCGCCCCAAACAGCGGCGAGTATGCCAAAGCAATGACCGAACTGATCGAACAGATGCAAAACGCCGGGGTCAAACGTATAGTTGCTGTTGGTGGCGCAGGGTTGCGACTAGGGTACGAAAAGCTCAGCTTTCCGCGGAGAATAATGCGTCTGATGCTGCGCCTTATGGGGGGCAAGGGATATTGGGACAAGGAACAGGAGCACAACGCTCTATGCGCTTCTCAGCTAGATTGGACAATCCTCCGTCCACCACAGGTTGCAATCGCCTCTGGGCGTTTTGAAACGTCTGAAGAGGGTCCTGCCGCATTCAAAGCGGATCCAGTTCAGTTGGCCAGCCACATGGTCGCAATTCTGAATGACGCGGAAACAGTGCGCACGGCACCCTTCGTCGCGACGACGTGAGTGCTGCCGCTGGCGGAACACGAAACTTGGTTGTCATTCGGAAAAGCAGACCTTGGCGCAGCCACAGCGAACTGGTGTTTTTGTCCTGCACATCAGCCGCTCGACTGACTCCGCATCAAGGTCCGCTCTGATGGGCTCTGCTGTTTCGCATCATGTCCGCTCCGGGCTGGCCTACGACATCTGATGGTTTGTGTCGGGTATTCGCAATATCCGCGATGTGCGGTGCGCCGGGCTGCGTGATTTCGCAGGCGCAGCGAATGGCAGGTTCGACGGGCCGCACCGCGGCGGAGCGAGGCGGTGGTCAATGGCCGGTCTGGGCCGTGAGCGGCGGTCAGACAGGGCTCAACGCATTGGGTAGTGCCGCGCCGCCGCATGGCTCCTTCGAGCCCAACTGCTTGATTCCGCGTATTGTAGCGAACGTCGGTTTCCGTGGCTCCGGCCAATTCATACGGCAATCAGCAGCGCTGCTTCATTGCGCCGCGCCACGCTGCGCACGGTTGGGTCCCTATCAATGCGGTTTTCCAGATCGGGAAACAGAGCCAGAAGCTCCACGACCGCTGCATCAGGCAAAAAGCTCATGCTCTGCGTGCCCACATAGAGGCTTTCCGACAGGGCCCCGTCCGTCTCGACAATTTGGTGCCGATCGAACAGTAGGTGAACATAGCGCACGCGCCCTCCAGAAACTCGCCTCACCTCGGTTCCGGATACTAGATGACATGCGGCCACAAGTACTTGGTCCATTCCGCAATAAAGTTCAGATCGCCAGCCTTGAACCAACACCCTATGCTGTGGTGACACTCTGAGCGGCACTCTGTTTCCGATGGCCCCTGATGCAAATTCTATCGGAGCGAACCTGCCTTCGGCTGATACTTCGACATTTCCGGTCCATCGAACCGTCTGAAAGCCGTCGTCCAACGTCCAAACTTGGTCTCCGGGTTCGATGTCTTCCACCGGTCGAGGGCCTTTAATACACTCAATCAGCGTACCAGCCACGAAACAGGGGATGCCAGGAAACTGGACGGGAGTTGAAGTGTCAAGATCCGAAACCGAGAGCTTGGTGTTGCCATTCTGGAGGTTGGGGTAGTCTGGATCTCCAGGTTGTCCCGAGAGGTCGATGGCATAGGTTGCGCCCGCCGAGATTGGTGCTCCCGGTGGTGCCGACACGATACGAATAAAAGCTGCAGGTTGCCCTGTGTCACCACGAACATCTCCCGCGCCGAGATAGTCATAATCATAGGTGTAACCGTTGATAGTGACAGTATCATTCTGGACCACGGTACTGAGAGATACCGTGCCTGATGCTTCGTTGAACACCGCACCGGACTGTGTGCCGGTGGTGATGTTAATATTGGAGCCCGTTGTGTATGGGTCACCGTTTACATCCTGCAACGTCACGGTAATCGTAGACATATGCTTGCCTTAGGCCTTTCTGCTCAGAATGCTGCAACTGTCCAGTGGCTATCGTTTTTGGCGCGAAACGGATTTCGAATTGCGCTGCACCTACAGAATGCGGCGCAATTGCGGCGGTTTCAAGGTAGGTTTGACCTCAAGCTAGCGGAACTGTCCGTCGTCAGATAATTTGGGACATCAGAGCGGGTTTTGTTTTGGAGGCTCTGGCTCATCCTTGATTGAGTT
>NZ_JBPBBA010000077.1:0-4377 GCF_050896395.1 Nioella aestuarii
TAAACTCAATCAAGGATGAGCCAGAGCCTCCAAAACAAAACCCGCTCTGATGTCCCAAATTATCTGACGACGGACAGGAAAGTTACTCGGCCACGATCATGCAGTTTCTGCAGATCGTTCTTTCGGATCCATCCCATCCGGCCTTTTCCCAATCCGAGCTTTGCCGCAAGATGATCGGCGAGCAATGTTTTGGAACCCATTACGAGGATCGCGAGGCTGCCATCGCTGCATATCACCGTCGAATGGAAGATGTGCGCGCCCATGTTTCGCCGGACCGGCTGCTCGAATACCGGCTTGGGTCCGGTTGGGAACCGATCTGCGACTTCCTCGAGGTTCCGATCCCTTCAACTTCTTTTCCGCGTTCGAATCAGCGCGACGAATTCTTCAAGAATTTTGACCCCAACGCCGTCATTGCGTGACATGTCGCGATGGACGGGTCCCGGCTCGACTCCGTCATCTGAGTTATTCTGTCAGGTAACCTGCCGATCGTTGGGGGCGGATGACCGGGTCGCGGACAAAAAGGACATTGTGGCGATTTGGATTATCGACTGGAGTCGAAGCAAGAGCTGCCATCCAACGTATTTGGTCGAGCGGCTCCAGTGAACGAACAACGCGACAATTCGGTGGCAAGGTTGGCGGAGCGGCACTTCATTTCTAGCTCTCCGGCATTCCGGCGAGGCGCAGACTTTCAAACAAAAGTCGCGTCGCTTCATTGTCCTGATAGCCCGAGCGTTCACGCATCCCGGAGATCGTGTCGCCGGGTATCCGATGCCATCCGGCGCGGTCTAGGAACGCAGGCTCCATTTCGTCCATCATATGTCGATGGTCAAGATAACCGCCATGAAGCATGAGGATCGGCCACCCCGAACCGCGTTCCTCGAAGTTGACGTCAATTCCATTTACTTGGATCAGCATCTTTCCACTCCACAGGCCACCTGAAGATCTCATAATCATAGAACTTATCAAGATTGTCACCTGCTATGCCAGACAGGGTTGCTTCGTAAACGGCTACCTTATGCAAACTGCTGCGTTGCAACGAATGGCGGGAAAGTCCTGCACATCAGCCGCTCGACTGACTCCGCATCAAGGTCCGCTCTGATGGGCTCTGCTGTTTCGCATCATGTCCGCTCCGGGCTGGAAGCTGACGTGTTCCCGTGATCCAGATATCAATTTTTCCTTGCGGGTCAGTTCTACTGCCGCTTGGCGCGATGGTTGTCACCCATTCAGAATCCTGTGAACGCTCATGCGGCTGATCCCCATCGTCTCGGCAATCTTGTAGGTGGATATAGAATGATTAACTCTTCCTTATGTCCTTGTTCCTATAAGTAAAATATACTGATTCATGAATAGACTATCATCCCCTTAAGGGAAGGGAGCCGGAAGGTATTAGTGTACGAAAAGTCCCTGTGCCCTCTGGCTTCCAATTTACCCTTTGGGGTGGATCACCTGGAACCGTTGATGGTGGTCATCCGGGGGGCATGGGCGGGGAACCGACATTCGCTGCGGACGCGAGATCTCATGGTGCCGTTTGTGGAAGCCGACATTCAGGCAGTCATCAAGGCTCGCTCTTTGCTGCACCGTCGCAAGGTGAACTTGGGCCTTTTTCAGATAGATGCTCTACCAACTACGAAAGGTCAGGAAATAATAGTGCGAACGCCACCCTTTTCAGTCATTAGATGGATGTCACTTGGAGTTGGATCAGCCCCAAAGAGCCATTACACTTAGCCCCAGAACAATCATGGAAAGACCAGCGATGCGAGCGGGAGCAAGTGTTTCCCCCAGAAAAACCACAGCCATGATTGTTACGACGACAAAGCTCATAGCAACGAACGGGTAGGCTAAAGACAGATCGACATGGCGAAGCGCAAAGAGCCAAAGCACCATACCGACGCTATAGCAGCTTAGTCCAGCGAGGACCCAAGGGGAGGTCAGCATCGTTATAGCCTTGATCAGGATCGTAGCACCCTCGGGCAGGATTGAACGCGCCACCCCAGCCTTGAAACATGTCTGACCAAGAGCGGACAGCAATACACTGCAGGAAATCAGTGTGAATCCAAAGGGTGTCATAGAGGGTGCCTTTCCCATTCTCAGATCAACTCGGGGCTAAGGACATGCTCTGACCGACAAACCCGTTCTGTTGCGCGATGAACAATTACCTTCCACCAACCGCTACCTTCCACCAACCGCGTTTTGCCGTAGGTATTCACAGAAACTTTAACCATTGTGGTCTGCAAGAGGCCAGAATATTATTAATGGTCAAGGTAGTGGATCATATTCGAGCGCCTTCTGGCTCCGCCTCTTGGCTGGCCGTGTGGATCACTTACAGATGACAAAAATGCTGGTATTCATCGCGCTTTTGCATATCGTCCTGCCCCATGCGCATTGGAATTGAAAGAAGCGACCGGGCTGCTTGTGAGAACTACGAGCATAGCAACTCTCTCGTCATTGTCGCGCTGTTTTTAACTGCGTTTGCCCTGCGAGCTGTAGGAGCGGACTACGGGTACTTTCACGGGGACGAACCCATAAATGCCGCGGCCCGCGTTCTATCGGGCGAACTGTCGCCAGGGCAGCATTTTTACCCGCCCTTGGTGAACTATCTCCACGCTGTAGGATTTGCCTTTCTTTTCTTGATCGGATTGATCCTCGATTGGTGGGACGGAGTTTCGGGTTTCCGAGGCCAGTATTTCGACGACCCGACCGTTTTTTACGTGACGGCTCGCCTGCTGACCGCAGCCATCGGGGCGATGACCGCGCCGCTGTTCTACCTGATTGCACGGCGACTGGGACTGGTGCCTTGGGCAGCACTGTTGGTTGGACTAGGCGGGGCCTTCTTTCCGCTTAGTGTGTTCATGTCGCATATCGCCAAGGGTGATGTGGCATTGGCGACTTCGTTCGTTGCTGTGATTTGGGCGATCATTGCCCGGCTCGACACAGGTAAACCCGGGAAGTGGGATATTTGGATTGCCGTGTTCGTTGTGCTTGCGGTTAGTTTCAAGCATAGCAGCGCCATCATTCTCGGACCGCTCTCAGTAGGAGTCGTTGCTCTGATCGCCCGCTCCGAAGGTGTCACGGCATTGACGAGGTCCCTCTTGCGGTTCTTGGCCACAATTGCATTGATATGGCCAGTTCTGAATATTGGAGTGCTTCTGGATTTCGCCAGTTTTCTCGAATTTCAGCGCATCCAATCAGTGATGTCGGTTCGAATGGACCAAGGGGTCGCACCCGGGTTAATAACGTTTCTACAGCGAGCACAAGATCCCATTCTGGGGCTCAATCCTGTGCATGCATTCATAGCTGCAGTCTTTCCGGCAATACTCGCTATACGTAGCTGCAAACTTCGACACAAACCGGTCTTGCTTGTCGTATGGGGCGCGCTCGTCATCGGATCGGTTGCGATTGCGGCAATGTCAGGCACGCGGCAGCCCGAGCACCTTTGGATCGCCAATTTTGCAGGATTCTACTGCTTGTCCTTTCTCGCTCTGATGGCGTTGATAGTTGGTTCGGCTGGTGTGCAGCGGGCCGCCGTTGCAGTAGTTTGGGCATTTGGTTTTATTGAAATTGTTATCGGAGCTGTGATCCCGATCCAGCAGGCATTGGCGATTCCTGTTCGAGATTTGACAGATGCATATATTGCGGAAGAGCTTGCCGACGAAATGATCCTGACAATGGTGGATATCGGGCTGCCGCAGCGACGTGAAGCGCAGGATATGCAGTTGGCACGATGGCATCGTTTGGCTGATCGATATGACGTTGAAATGCCGGAACTGGCCGAGGAACGTCTCATTCGGGAAAACGAGCCGAATTCCGTCTTCTACCTAGCAATGCCAACAGTCATGTATGGGCTTGAAGGCGTGGACGAGGACTCCGTGGAGTTTGAGGTTCAACCGCATGCCTGGCCACCACAGCGAGAGGAATGGGAGCTGGACTACTGGCTGGATCAAGGATTTCGGATTTTTCTTGTGTCAAATCTCGAGTATCATGTTCATGAAATTGAGTCCCAACTCATGCGGACGTTCTTCGAAGATTTGGTCGAGCGCTGCTCGATTGAGGCTCACTTCGATCCGACCAAACCCCTCTTTCTAGAGCGCGAAGTTGCGATTTTAAGGTGTTAACAACTGTATCTATCAGGGCGTCGGCGGAGCGAGAATTTGCAGTCGCGGCGAACGGCAGGTTCTAAGGGCTACACTGCAGCGCCGATACCGTGCCACCAATGTCTCTGATGGGCCGAAAACCTCAAAAACTGCTTTGGTTATTCTGTCTTCGCGTGCTGTGCCCAGAACTGGTGGATTCCTACCACAGCAGCCCGCCTTGTAGCGGACATGATCGAGCTGGCGAGGCAATACGGCAGCTACGGCTACCGTCGCGTAGCGGCATTGC
>NZ_JBPBBA010000078.1:0-4294 GCF_050896395.1 Nioella aestuarii
CACCGTTGAAGCCGAGCCAGCCGATGAAGAGTAGAAGAGCGCCAAGCGTCGCGGTCGGCATGTTCGACGGGGTGATGATCTGCGCGCCCGAGCCGTCATCAAATCGCCCCAAGCGCGGGCCGATAATCAAGACGAGCGCGAGACCGGCCCAGCCGCCAACGCTGTGAACCACCGTCGACCCGGCAAAATCCACAAACCCCAAATCCGCAAGCCAGCCCGATCCGCCAGCGCCGTCAAGGCCGGCCCAACTCCAATGACCTGCAACGGGATAGAGAAGCCCCGAGACGATCACCGCGACAAAGAGATAGGCGCCGAACTTCATCCGCTCTGCGACGATCCCAGAGAGGATCGTGACCGCGGCCCCGCAAAACATCACCTGGAATAGGAAAAACACCGCAAGAGACGGGGACGCCTTGGCGAAGTCGAGGGAGAACAGGTCCAACCCGATCCACCCTTTGTAACTCAGCCCAAACATCAGCCCGAAGCCGACAGCCCAGAACACCAGCGTGGACAGACAGAAATCTGCGAGGTTCTTGATCGCGACGTTGATGCTATTTTTTGAGCGGGTCATCCCGCTCTCTAGGCACAGGAAACCACCCTGCATCAGGAAGACCAGCGCACTGGCAAAAATGACCCAGAGCAGATCAATGTTCGCCATCAGACGAACTGCCAGAGCTTACGGATATGAGTACCGTGCATCATCACGCGTTCAGCCAACCTTCAATCTTTTCAAGAAGTCGCTTTATGTCGACCGGCTTGGTATCATAATCATCGCAGCCAGCGCCCAGGGCCTTGTCACGATCACCCGCCATGGCATGTGCCGTCAGCGCGATAATCGGAATGCTCTTTGTTTGGTCACTTGCCTTGAGGTGCCGTGCCGCGTCCCAGCCGTCCATGACCGGAAGGCTCATGTCGAGCAGTATTATGTCGGGGCTTTCTTCTGAGGCCATCTCGACACCGCGCTGGCCGTCAAACGCCATCACGACTTCGTAGCCTTTCTTCTTGAGCCTGCGAGACAACATGTCTCGGTTCATCTCATTGTCTTCAACCAGAAGAATTTTTGCCATTTTGTCTTCCCTTCCTATTCTTCCTTACCGGATCCTCGGTATGCAGACTCAGGCTGCGTCTGTTTGCACCGATGCATCCTGTGCCAGCCGAGCTTCAACGAGTTTTCGCAGATGCATCTCAAGCATCGTGTCGAGCTGTTCCTCGGTTTCAAACATATGAAATGCTCCGATATAGGAGCCGTCTTCACCAATAAGCCAGCGATCGAGATACCGGCTGAGCTTGTCGATCTGATCGAGCCTGTCGAGAACAATGTTACGATCCTCGAGCGACAACGTCGGCGCCCCCTGCTTTCGGTAGAGAAGCATCTCCGGAGAGCCTTGCTGCTTGAAACCGCCTAGGGCGTCCTCGAATTCAAATGCCGTACCAGATTCGTATCGGGTCCCGTCGGGCCTCAGGATCGTATCGGGTAGAGGCGAGCCGATGCGAGACCAAAGAATACCAACGTAGATTTCCGTCTCATGCGGTGGGTGGATCTGAGCCTGGAAAGTTTCAGAAGCCAGCATGGGCTCCTCTTCCCAGAGGATCGGGATCAGATAGGCACGCCCAAAGAACTCCTCGTTAAGACGCCCGATAACAGATTTGGCGACGCGTCGTTCGGGAATGACGTCGCCGGGTGAAGAGATAAAAATCCGGAATTGCTTTGAGATGTTCTGACGCAGACGAACCTTTTCAAGACACGCACTGATCCGCGCTTGAAGTAGGATCGGATTGAACGGCTTGAAAATGTAGTCTTCGGCACCCTGAAGGATACAGTCGACCATCATTTCAATGTCGTCAGACGCAGATAGCATAATCACCGGGATCGTGCGCAGGCGAGAAGACGCCTTCATTCGTTGCAGAGTCTCAAGGCCAGACAGGCCGGGCATCATGTAATCAAGCAGAACGAGGTCAAAACGATCGGTTTCGAGAAGGGCAAGGGCTTCTTCACCGCTTGATACCGCTCTTGCCGAATAGCCCATGCGTTTGACGCGTCGCCTTAACAGCTCGCGGTTTGACGGGTCGTCGTCTACCAGCAAAAGTTCGCCCCCTTGACCGATTTGACTGTTGATTATCGAAATGTCTTGTTGCGGAGAGCGTTTGCCTTCTTTCTTCGGGGCGGTTTTTTTGTCGGTGTTTTTCTCGAGCAAACGTTGCGGGATGGCATCTACGAGACTTAGCGCCGCTCGCCCCGCTTCGGCGATATTTTCCAGGTCAGATATGAACTCAGCTTCGTCGAGGTCTGTCGCCTCCTCGAAGATCATTTCCGAATACCCGTTTATGTGGTTGAGTTGCATTCGAAACTGAAACTGAGCGTCACCTACATTGACCTCTTCAGGCGAGACCGTCGAAGCGCCCAGGAAATCTTCTATAAGGGCAAGCATTTTGTGACCTGCATTCTGGATTGCTTGCAGATCTCCCGAAAATGTCTTCAGGAGATCAGGTGGCAGATCCTCCTCAATCATCTCGGCATAGCCGATGATGTGGCCGACAGGTGTACGAAGGTCGTGGCGCAACTTTGAAAGTTGTGCTTTGAAATCGCTGCTATCTTCCACTTTTTTCATCATCCGGCAGACGGCGGTTCGTGTTCACGGTGGTAGCGGTGCGTGCTCCACTGGACCACATCCATGAGAGAACGTTCCGCCAAATCCGAAATCACATCTTGTGCGTGAATAGGATCAGAAATCGACTCGAGGCGCCGCTCAGCAAGTTCGAACAACTCTCCCTGGTTTGCGTACTGCCAAAGCAACTCACGTATTGCCATTTTCGTTTGATAGATTTCCCATATCGCAAGCCAAAGCGGCAAAAGCCCCATGAGGAAGACGACAAGGGTCTTTCCATCAAGATCGCCGATATGGAAGTGGTAGAGGGTATCTTTGAAAAAAAGCAGCGAGAGGGCACCGAGAAACGCCGCAAGAAAAAGATACTTCTTTACTGTTTCAAGACGCTCGTGCTCAGCATGCAATTGGTGATGCTTTCGGGAAAAATAAGCCGCTTGATCTTTGACCCATCTTTCCGAAACTACAGCAATTCTGTCCTTTGCATTCACGGTGCTCTCGTAGGTCAATGGTTCTGTGCACCGGATTGCATCGCCAATCCATCCGAAGCCCTTGAAACGCTCGATACCTGTCAGTTGCAAGAGGCGCCGTGTCTGGCCTGTTGCACCACCTCCGGACAAGACAAGGAAGAAGCGGATGCGGAGTGCCTCGGCCAGCGCGCGGAAAGCGAGGTGACGTCCAAACCACCCGCGCCTTGAGCCGATGGCGAAAATTAAGAAACCTCCTGCGAAGAGAGCCAAATAAGCGATGAGAAACAGCTTCAGTGCGGCAATCTTCGCATAGAGCAGAAATGTCAGCCCCATCAGGGCTGCCATGAGCCCGAAGAGCTTAAAGAGACGATCCGATTGACGTTGATTTGCGAGGGCAAGTTGATCCGCACGTACGAAATCCACGTCGATCGACGAGGCGACCTCTGATATCTTCACATCATCGGGTGCAGAGATCGGATAGGCGGTCAGATCGGTGCCGATTTCTGTGTCCCGCTCGAAGGCATACTGGTCAAACTCGCGCCAACGCTCCTCTACGAAATCAGGGATATTCGGCAGGCGGCAGATAAGGCCTGTAGCACCCGCCTGTACTAGGTAACTTGTCTGTACGTCGCCCTGTTCAACCTCATCCGTCTGCCTGGGGGCTTCGATCCAGATCGCGAGGTCGGACCGATCATCTGCCAACCCGGCGTCGACAACCGCTTCGAGTTTGCGGGCTTGCCGTGCCTGCGGCTCTGAACCAGAGAGATAGCGAACCACAACGTCGGACGATCCACCCGTCAGACCCGTCACCTCTCCATCCCAAAGAGCAACTAGGACATTCGAACGCCTGACAAGGTAATCCATGAGCCGCGCGTAGAGGGCATCACGAGCCGCGCCCTCTTTGAAGTCGTCCTCCCCGGTCCCGTGAGGAAGTGGTAACTCCTGCACTTTGACGCGCGCGTCATCCAAAAGTCTGATTAGGTTGGAATGGGCTTCGCCCTCAAAGTCAGCCTCGTAGAGCGCGCGGGGCATCGGCAGAACCGCGCGCACGGGCAATCCGATCTCAAGCGCAACCTCGGTGGCGAGTGTATCGGCGCCCTGAGCCAATCCAGTGACAAGCTCAACCGGAAGGGCTTCAAACCGCTCCCTCATAGCCTCGAGTTCATTTTTTAGCGCCGCGCGTATGTCGGCTACGGCTTCAGGATGAATGTCACGGTGCCC
>NZ_JBPBBA010000079.1:0-2820 GCF_050896395.1 Nioella aestuarii
CTTTGGAAAGAGTCTGACATTATTGCGAAGGTTCGCATTCCGAATGCCACTGAGCTGAAGCGGCTGACGTCTGATAAGACGTTGATTTCCTTCTTTAACCCTGCCGGGAATGAAGAGGGGATGGAGATTGCGAAGGCGAAGGGCGCCAACGTGATCGCGATGGAGATGGTGCCGCGCATCAGCCGGGCGCAGAAGATGGATGCGCTCAGCTCGATGGCCAATATCGCGGGCTATCGCGCGGTGATCGAGGCGGGCAACAATTACGGGCGTTTCTTCACCGGTCAGATCACGGCGGCGGGCAAGGTGCCGCCGGCGAAGGTTCTGGTTGTGGGCGCGGGTGTTGCGGGTCTGGCGGCGATCGGCACTTCGACCAGCCTTGGCGCGATTACTTACGCCTTTGACGTGCGCCCCGAAGTGGCCGAACAGGTCGAATCGATGGGCGCCGAGTTCGTCTATCTCGACTTCGAGGAAGAGGCGCAGGATGGCGCGGCCACCGGCGGCTATGCGTCCGTTCAGTCCGAAGAGTTCCGCAATGCGCAGCTGGCCAAGTTCCGCGAGCTTGCGCCCGAGGTCGATATCGTCATCACCACGGCGCTGATCCCGAACCGGCCTGCGCCGAAGCTGTGGACCGAAGACATGGTTGCGGCGATGAAGCCGGGCTCGGTCATCGTTGACCTTGCCGCCGAACGGGGTGGCAATGTCGAAGGCACGGTCATGGACGAGAAGGTGGTGACCGAGAACGGCGTCACCATCATCGGCTACACCGACTTCCCCAGCCGCATGGCCAGCCAGGCCTCGACGCTCTACGCCACCAACATCCGTCACATGATGACCGACCTGACGCCCGAGAAGGATGGACAGGTCGTGCACAACATGGAAGATGACGTGATCCGCGGTGCGACCGTGACCTACCAGGGCGAGATCACCTTCCCGCCGCCGCCGCCGAAGATCCAGGCGATCGCGGCGCAGCCGAAGAAGGAGGCGCCGAAGGAACTGACCCCGGAAGAGCGCCGGGCGCAGGAAGTGGCGGCCTTCAAGGCACAGACCAAGCAACAGGTGACCCTGCTGGCCGTGGGTGGCGGGCTGATCCTGCTGGCGGGGCATTATGCGCCAGCCAGCTTCATGCAGCATTTCATCGTCTTTGTGCTTAGCGTCTTCGTGGGCTTCCAGGTGATCTGGGGCGTGGCGCATTCGCTGCATACGCCGCTGATGGCGGTCACCAACGCCATTTCGTCGATCATCATCCTGGGGGCCTTGATGCAGATCGGGTCAGGGAGCTGGCTGGTCATTCTGCTGGCGGGGCTCAGCGTGTTCATGGCCGGGATCAACATCTTCGGCGGCTTCCTCGTGACACGGCGCATGCTCGCCATGTTCCAGAAATCGTGAAGGGGTAGGGATTATGGAATTCGGATTCACGACGGCGGCCTATGTGGTCGCGGCGGTTCTCTTCATCCTTTCGCTGGGCGGGTTGTCCGGGCAGGAAAGCGCGAAGCGCGCGGTGTGGTACGGCATTGTCGGCATGGCGCTGGCGGTCATCGCCACGCTCATCGGTCCCGGGTCTGGCCTGTGGCTGCTGTCGATCATCCTGATCGCGGGCGGCGGTATCATCGGCTGGTACGTGGCCAAGAAGGTCGAGATGACCGAGATGCCGCAACTTGTGGCGGCGATGCATTCGCTCGTTGGCCTCGCGGCGGTGTTCGTGGGCTTCAACGCCCATTTCGAGCTGGTTCGCGTGCTGGGCATGGAGCCCGAGGCGCGCGAGGCGCTGACCGGGTTTGCCGAACTGCTGGCGCATAAGTCGGTGGTTGAGCAGAACATTCTGCGGGTCGAGCTCTTCCTTGGCATCTTCATCGGGGCGGTGACCTTCACCGGGTCGGTGGTGGCCTATGGCAAGCTGGCGGGCAAGCTGACCTCGGCGGCCACCAAGCTGCCCGGCGGTCATGCGCTGAACGCGGGCGCGGCGGCTTTGTCGGTCATCTGCCTGGTCTGGTACTTCAACTCGGGCGGTTTCCTGCCCTTGTTCATCATGACGCTGGCGGCGCTCTTTATCGGGTACCACCTGATTATGGGCATCGGCGGCGCCGACATGCCGGTCGTGGTGTCGATGCTGAACAGCTATTCGGGCTGGGCCGCGGCGGCGATCGGCTTCTCGCTTGGCAACGACCTGCTGATCGTTGTCGGTGCGCTGGTGGGCTCCTCCGGTGCGATCCTGTCCTACATCATGTGTAAGGCGATGAACCGGTCGTTCATCAGTGTGATCCTGGGCGGCTTCGGCGGCACCACGGGCCCTGCGATGGAGATCGAGGGCGAACAGGTGGCGATTGACGCCGATGGCGTGGCGACGGCGCTTAATGAGGCCGACAGCGTGATCATCGTGCCGGGTTACGGCATGGCGGTGGCGCAGGCGCAGGCGGCGGTGGCCGACCTCACGCGCAAGCTGCGCGCCGCGGGTAAGGAGGTGCGCTTTGCCATCCACCCTGTGGCAGGTCGTCTGCCGGGGCACATGAACGTGCTGCTGGCGGAAGCCAAGGTGCCCTATGACATCGTGATGGAAATGGACGAGATCAACGAGGACTTCCCCTCGACCGACGTGGTGATCGTGATCGGATCCAATGACATCGTGAACCCGGCGGCGCAGGAAGACCCCAACAGCCCCATCGCCGGTATGCCGGTGCTGGAGGTCTGGAAAGCCAAGCAGGTCTTCGTGTCCAAACGCGGTCAGGGCACCGGCTATTCCGGCATCGAGAACCCGCTGTTCTACAAAGAGAACACCCGCATGTTCTACGGCGACGCAAAGGCCAGCATCGACAGCCTGCTGCC
>NZ_JBPBBA010000080.1:0-2462 GCF_050896395.1 Nioella aestuarii
AGCCGCAAGAGCTTTTTACACGAAACAGGAAATTTTTTTGAAAAAGACATAATACATAAACAAATTCAATATGTTAGATCTTGAACGCTCAAACCGACCCTCTCCAATCCATGGCCCGAGCCCCCCGAAATCAGAACCAAGATCACGGCAATCCACGACTCAAGGCACCACATCTTGAGATATCAGCATACCTGTACTCAACCCCTGCTCTCCAAAGGGTGAATCGCGCCGGCTTCACCCGACTCGCAAGCGGCCCCAAAGCATCTGAAGTGATGCTGAAGCTCAGATCGAACAGTACGCAGCCCTGCTGTCCCACGATCAAACGGGTGCCGGAACTGCCCCAAATCTGAACGCCTGAGACCGTTTTTGAACATGTGTTGACGAATTTTGGTCATTTACCCTGCATCTCCCGGCGGGCAAGTTGCAACCATTCAGAGGGGGCCGTCAGATGAAAGACTTCGGACAATTCGACTATGTGATCGTGGGCGCAGGCAGCGCGGGCTGCGTTCTGGCCAATCGCCTCTCCGAAGACCCGCGCGTCAATGTGCTGTTGTTGGAGGCCGGAGGGCGCGACAATTACATCTGGGTCAAGATCCCGGTTGGCTACCTCTATTGTATCGGCAACCCGCGCACGGACTGGATGTTCAAGACCGAGGCCGAACCGGGGCTTGGCGGTCGGTCGATCCTTTACCCGCGTGGCCGCATCCTGGGGGGCTGTTCTGCCATCAACGGCATGATCTACATGCGGGGGCAGGCCCGCGACTATGACCAGTGGCGACAAATGGGCAATCCCGGTTGGGGCTGGGACGATGTGCTGCCCTATTTCCTCAAATCCGAAGATCATTTCGCAGGTGAAAGCGAACATCACGGTGCGGGCGGCGAATGGCGGGTGGAAAAACCCCGGCTGAGCTGGGACATCCTCGACCGGTTTGCCGATGCAGCAGAGGCGGCGGGCATTCCCCGCACCGACGATTTCAATCGGGGCAACAACGAAGGTGTGGGTTATTTCCAGGTCAATCAGCGCCGCGGCTGGCGCTGGTCCACGGCGCGCGGCTTCCTGCGCCCTGCTAGCGACCGGCAGAACCTGACCGTTCTGACCGGCGCGCAGGCACAGGGGCTGATCCTGGAGGGACGCAAGGCCACAGGCATCCGCTTCCTCAAGGATGGTCAGCCCGCGATAGCCAAGGCCGGGCGAGAGGTGATCCTGTCGGCAGGCGCCATCGGCTCACCTCAGATCATGATGCTGTCGGGGATCGGACCGGGCCAGCATCTGCAGGATCACGGGATCGATGTGGCCCACGAGATGACGGGCGTCGGCGGCAACCTGCAAGACCATCTGCAATTGCGGCTTTCTTACCGGGTTGAAGGCGTGAAGACACTAAACCAGATGGCGTCCACGATGTTCGGAAAGGCCAAGATTGGCCTCGACTACGCGCTGCGCCGCCGGGGGCCGATGTCGATGGCGCCCTCACAGCTAGGGGCCTTCGCCAAGTCCGACCCCTCGCTGGAGACGCCCGACCTTGAATACCATGTTCAGCCGCTCTCTCTGCCCAAGTTCGGTGAGGACCTGGACCCCTTCCCCGCCTTCACTGCCTCCGTCTGCAACCTGCGCCCCGAGTCGCGCGGCGATATCCGCCTGAAATCCCCCAAACCGGGCGACGCACCGGCGATCCGGCCCAACTACCTGAGCACCGAGGCCGACCGCATCGTTGCAGCCCGTTCGATAGAGCTCACGCGTCGGATCGTGGCCCAGGCCCCGCTGGCGCAGTTCAACCCGCAAGAGGTTCGCCCCGGCCCCGAATATGCGACCGAAGCGGAACTGATCGAGGCCGCAGGCCAGATCGGCACCACCATCTTCCACCCCGTCGGCACAGCCCGCATGGGCGATGGCCCCGGCGCGGTGGTCGATTACAGGCTGAAGGTGCATGGGATGGAAGGTTTGCGCGTCGTCGATGCCTCTATCATGCCCACGATCACCTCGGGCAACACCAACTCGCCCACAGTGATGATCGCGGAGAAGGCTGCCGACATGATCCGTTCAGGTCTCTGACCTTGTGTGCAGCCAGCCAAGCAGCAGCGGCGTCAGGTACATCGGGAACTGGTAGCAGGCGATAAAGGGTAAGAGCGCGTCCACCGTAGCAGCCGGCAACGCCACGAGAAACAGCGCCACGTTGCGGTTGCCCGCAATTATCGACAGCGCCACCTCGTGCGAGCTTCGGGCACGAAGTGCTAAAAAAGCCACCAGTTGCAGCCCGAAATTGGCGGCGAATACCACGGCCAGCCAAAAGCCGACCGCCTGCCAGCCGCTGGCGATCAGGGGCGCAACCCCGGCCATCAACCCTATGACGATGATGGCCAGCAGGACGACCCCGATCCCGTCCAGCCGCCGGGTCTGGCCAGTATCGGGCCGCGGCAGGATCAGCGCGCGGGCCGCAAAGCCAAGCGCCACCGCCAGCGCGACC
>NZ_JBPBBA010000081.1:0-2416 GCF_050896395.1 Nioella aestuarii
GAGAACCCGCTGTTCTACAAAGAGAACACCCGCATGTTCTACGGCGACGCAAAGGCCAGCATCGACAGCCTGCTGCCGAAGATCAGCTGAGCCTGCTCGAACAACAGTTTGAAAGCCCCGAGGTCACCCCTCGGGGCTGTGCGCGGACCGAAACCATTCGCCGCGAGCGTCATCAAGGTCGGCTTACCATTACACAACGCCCGCTCGGGCCTGACTGATCCATGACATGCAAAAAGGAGCGTCAAGAACGCAAGCGTGCAAACTTGACGATGGGAAAATCCTCCGTCAGGCGCGGTAGAGCCCGGGAACCAGACCTTCTGCCAATGCCTTCAGCCGTTCCGGCGCGGTTCCGGGCGCAACGGGCGCGCCGTAATGCATATCGTAGCTCCCCCCAAGCTTGGCCAGCAATTCGGACATATAGCGCAGTGACCCGACCGTTCGGCCAAAATCGTCATTGCCGCCGCTTAGCCATCGGGCGATGGCGCGGGTACGGTAATAGTGGCGGGAATTTCGCATATCGGGTGACGCCGGCACAATCGGCGCGTCAACCGCTGCCGAGATTCGGGTGATCCCACTGCGCCAGGCGGGTTCCACCAGCTGCCCGTCCTGCAATCCCGGCACGCGGCCAGAGCCGAAGACCAGCAGCGCGCCGTCGGCTTCCAGATGTGCCCGCATTCCGGTCAGCGTCTGCCGTGCCGACAAGACATGATCCTGACGGTCAAAATCCACGGCAATAATCAGATCTGCCCCCAGAAACCTCTCAGCTTCCCGGTTCGCGACCACTTTCAGATCTGGCCGGTGCCGCAGCAGAACCCCGGCATGGGCGATGAAATCGAACGTGCCGATCGGATGGGTGGAGCCGATGACAACCCGCCCGGTGCCGGGAATATTGTCCAGGCCATGCGGTGTCAGCCGGGTGCCGCCCCTGAGGGACAAGAGCATCTCGACCAGATCCGCGCCAACGCGCCCATCCAGCGCCCTTAGAGTTTCCTCTGCCTCTCTGAGGGCGAAAAAGGCCTGCCCGGACACCGTGCGGCTGATGGCATCCACCGATTGCATGGCCATGCGCAACGCCAGAAGTCGATAATGCGCGCCATCCGTCACCCGCAGGCGGGCGCGCAGAAGATCGTCCATCGGTCTGGTCCTGTGCCGCTGCGTGGCTGTCGGGCGCATGGTCTTCCCAGTGTCCAGTATCGGTTATCCGTACACGCTAGCACGCCACACCCTTGTGTAAACCGGGGAAGCAGCCGCGCCCATGTCGATGAAGACCAGTTTCAATGCGGTTCGGAATGGCTAATGTGGTGGGCATTACAGGGTCATCGGATCACGCCGCGACCGAACAGGGGGACCAGCCATGCGACTTCCAGCCACCACTGGCATCGACGAGGCCATTCTGAACTTCTCGCCCACCAGCCTTCAAATCCTGAATGCGGTTCTGGCCATCGTCATGTTCTCGATCGCGATTGACTTGAAGCCGTCCGATTTTGGTCGCCTGATGCGTCACCCCAAGCCACTGCTGACCGGTTTGTTCTCGCAATTCATGATCCTTCCCGCGCTGACCTTTGCCCTTGTGCTGGCGACGCGGCCGCAGCCCTCGATCGCGCTTGGGCTGATCCTTGTCGCGGCTTGTCCAGGTGGCAATATTTCCAACTTCATCACTCATCGGGCCGGAGGTAACGCGGCGCTGTCGGTGTCGATGACCGCCGTTGCAACGGTCGCGGCAATCCTTCTGACGCCGATCAATATCGCCTTCTGGGGCAGTATGTATGAACCGACACGAGAGATCCTCAGGCAGACCTCTATCGACCCTGTTTCGGTGGCGATCACCGTGGGTGTGATGCTGGTGCTGCCGCTGTGCCTTGGGCTGTTGCTGAACATCCGGCGACCCGATATCACGGCCCGCATCCGCACGCCGCTGCAGTTCCTGTCGATGGGGATTTTCGTGGCCTTCGTGGTGCTGGCGCTTGCCGCCAACTGGGCGTTGTTCCTGCAGTTCGCGGGCGCGGTGGCAGCGCTGGTGCTGGCCCATAATGCGCTGGCCTTCGGAGCAGGATACGCAACCGCATCGGCCATGCGACTCTCCGCTTTCGACCGGCGCGCGGTCATGATCGAGACGGGAATTCAGAACTCCGGCCTCGGGCTGATCCTGATCTTCGGCTTTTTCGGAGGCTTGGGCGGGATGGCCGTTGTGGCGGCGTTCTGGGGAATATGGCACGCGGTGTCAGGGATCACACTGGCGGCCATTTTCTCTCGCTACGACGTGCATCCACATCCAGCAGGACTGGCCTGATCCCGGCCCGGCCCAGTATCAGGGCCGGACCGAGTTCCGGGTTTTTCGCTCAATACACGACGACGGATCTGATGGATTCGCCTTTGTGCATGAGGTCGAAGCCTGTGTTGATGTCATCGAGGCTGA
>NZ_JBPBBA010000082.1:0-2179 GCF_050896395.1 Nioella aestuarii
GTTGTCCAGCAGGCACTTGCTGGCCCAGTGTATGGTCAATTGTGGCGACGCAAGGGGAGCGCTAGAAGAAATCAAGGTGCTTTTACCAATCAGTGTCGAGGTTCAGGGAGCAAATCACCCCGGAGTATTGTCCACGCGGTATCTTCGCGCACAATGTCTGCGAGAAACAGGTGACCTTGTCGGGGCGATTGAAGAGCTCGAAAACCTTGCACCAATTCAGTCGAAAGTTCTGGGCGAACACCACCTCAACACCGTTCTGACGCGCAACGCAAAGGCACTCTTCCATCACTTGGCGGAAGATTTCCAGGCATCGCTATCAGAGTTCGAGGCCGTGATCCCCATTGCAGAGGACGTCCTGGGCTCCAAGAGCATAGAGCTACTGCTGGCCAGATTTTACATGGCTCAAAGCCGTCTCAACCTCGGCGACCCGCAACGTGCCTTGTCAGAGTTGAACACATTGCTACCAGTGCTCACCGAAGTGCAGGGTGCACATCACGCCAATGTTCTTGGTGAGCGGCTGTTGCGCGCCTTGTGCCTTGAAGCTCTGGGACACAATGAAGAGGCCACAATCGAGCTGGAAGGCTTGGAAGAGGGATTTGCCGAGGCCAATCTGCCCCCCGATCATGCAAATGTCGTCAGCCTGCAAGCCCTCCGCGCCCGCCTGTCCGCACCCCCTTCCCCGGACACGTCACCTGACGTATAGCGCTGGCATGACCCAGAACCCGCCCGATCTCCGCCCCGACCTTGCCCGCGCCCGCGTGCCTGATGACAAACGCCCCGGCCAGCCGACCATCGGCATGGTCTCGCTCGGCTGCCCCAAGGCGCTGGTGGACAGCGAACGCATCCTGACCCGCCTGCGGGCAGAGGGCTACGCGATCTCCCCCGATTACGCGGGCGCGGAGGCGGTCATCGTCAACACCTGCGGGTTTCTGGACTCCGCCAAGATGGAGAGCTTGGAGGCCATCGGCGAGGCGCTGCAACAAAACGGCAAGGTCATCGTCACCGGCTGCATGGGGGCGGAGCCCGAGACCATCACCGGCACCCATCCCACGGTTTTGGCCGTCACCGGCCCGCATCAATACGAACAGGTGCTCGATGCCGTGCACAAGGCCGTACCGCCGGACCCCGACCCGTTCATCGACCTTCTGCCTGCGCGCGGCGTGTCGCTGACCCCGCGCCATTACAGCTATCTCAAGATCTCTGAGGGCTGTAACCACAAGTGCAAGTTCTGCATCATCCCCGACATGCGCGGCCGCCTTGCCTCCCGCCCCGCGAAGGCAGTGATGCGAGAGGCTGAGAAGCTGGTCGAGGCAGGCGTCAGGGAACTGCTGGTCATCTCCCAGGACACCTCAGCCTATGGCACCGACTGGAAAGACCGGGAGGACAAGTTCCCGATCCTGCCGCTGGCCCGCGATCTGGGCAGCTTGGGGGCCTGGGTCAGGATGCACTACGTCTACCCCTACCCCCATGTGCGCGACCTGATCCCGGCGATGGCGGAAGGGCTGATCCTGCCCTATCTGGATATCCCCTTCCAGCACGCCCATCCCGAGACCCTGAAACGCATGGCCCGCCCCGCCGCCGCCGCGCGCACCCTCGATGAAATCGCCGCGTGGCGGTCCGACTGCCCGGATATCACCCTGCGGTCGACCTTCATCGTAGGTTACCCCGGCGAGACGGAGGAGGAATTCCAGACGCTTCTCGATTGGCTCGACGAGGCGCAATTGGATCGCGTCGGCTGCTTCCGCTACGAAAACGTCGCTGGCGCCCGGTCCAACGACCTGCCCGACCATGTGCCGGAGGAGGTCAAGGAAGACCGCTTCCACCGCTTCATGGAGAAATCACAGGCCATTTCCGAGGCCAAGCTGGCCGCCAAGGTGGGCACGCGGATGGAGGTCATCGTGGACGAGGTGGACGAAGAAGGCGCCACCTGCCGCACCAAGGCGGACGCCCCCGAGATCGACGGGAACCTGTTCATTGATGAGGGGTTTGAGGGGCTGTCAGCGGGGGATATTGTCGAGGTCGAGGTGGATGAGGCGTCGGAGTATGATTTGTGGGGGCGAGCGGCATCTCGGAATTGATCCAGTGAAATGTGTCCAGCGTGGTGGGTGGCCTGATCTGACTGGTCCGGTTTGATTGTTAGTGCATGATCGGCCTTTGGTCCATCTGGACGACGGCCTCG